>NZ_JAXHPF010000004.1:0-293237 GCF_034187745.1 Acinetobacter faecalis
ATTAAATAAAGGTTTTAATTGAGGTGTAATTGCTTTTAAAAGTTGTATTAGTTCAAAAAAATCTACAGGTCTAATGTTTGCTTTAATCCTTTTAAAAGGGGTATTACTTATAATTCCAGTATTAATTTGTAGCTCTTCAATGAGCTTATCTTCTACTAATTTATCTAAAGACTTCATATGCAGTGCACCTAAAGTTAAAGTTTTTATAGTGTTAAATGCATAATTACTATTAATCTGACTTTCATAATTAGCATCAATATTGCCACCTGCTTTTGCTATAAAATCTATAAAGCTACTTGACTCAACAGCTCCTGAAGCATTTAAATTTTTACTTGTATTTTCAATGCTCGTATTATTAATTTCTTGAGTGAGCCCTATACCATCAAATAGATATCCAGCACAATTGAGCAGCATTTTTTCATTAAGATATATTGGTTCTAATAAGTCTTTCATATTTATAAAAATAAAGGGCTGAATAATCAGCCCTTTATACTACAAATTAGATCAAACTAACAACATCTTAAAGCGCTGCAATTTGCTCCATATTTGCTTTAATCTTCGCTAACTGATCAGCAAACTCAGCAAGTTTAACTTTTTCACCTTCAACCACAGCGGCAGGTGCTTTTGCCACAAAACCTTCATTGCCAAGTTTAGTTGCAATTTGGTCATGTTGTTTTTGAACCTTGTCTAAGTCTTTTTGTAAACGCCCCAATTCCGCTTTAGGGTCAATTAAACCCTTCATTGGAACGAATACAGACACATGACCGACTACAGAAGATGAAGACAATGGCGGTTGTTCAGCATCTGCAAGGAAAGTAATGCTTTCAACTTTTGCCAATGCTTTAAACAATGGTTCAATACGAGCAATCTGTGCCTTTTCAGCTTCAGTTGTGTTTTGAAGCAGAACAGGCAATAAGCGAGCATTACCTAAGCCCATCTCACCACGGATGTTACGTACCGCACCAATCAAACCTTGCAGCCATTGCATATCTGCTTCAGCTTGGTCATTGATGAGCGCTTGGTCAGCAACAGGGTACTGTGCAAGCATAATCGTTTCGCCAACGATGTTGAGTTTCGGCGCAAGTGTTTGCCAGATTTCTTCTGTCAAGTAAGGCATCAACGGATGCGCCAAACGTAAAGACGCTTCCATCACAGAAAGAAGAACACGACGTACTTCAGCTTTACGCTCAATCGATACATTTTCGTCATTGAGAACAGGCTTCGTCAGCTCTACATACCAGTCACAGTATTCATTCCAAATGAACTCGTAAATCGCTTGTGCAGCCAAGTCTAAACGGTAAGTCGAAAATGCGGTTTGCACCGCTTGTTCCGCTTTTTGTAGACGGCTTACGATCCACTGTTCAGGCAATTCCCAAAGATCTTGGCGAACTTCTTGACCAATCACTTGCTCTTCGCAGTTCATCATCACGAAACGGGTTGCGTTCCAGATTTTGTTGGCAAAGTTACGGTAACCTTCAACACGTTTCATATCGAACTTAATGTCACGACCTGTGTTTGCAAGCGCACAGAATGTGAAACGAACCGCATCTGTACCGTAAGATTGAATCCCTTCAGGGAATTCTTTACGCGTTGATTTTTCAATTTTCGCCGCTTGTTTAGGGTTCATCAAACCTGTTGTACGTTTTTGTACTAAAGTTTCTAAATCAACACCGTCAATCAAATCTAATGGGTCAAGCACGTTACCCTTAGATTTAGACATTTTCTGACCTTCGCCATCACGTACCAAACCGTGTACATACACAGTTTTAAACGGAACTTGCGGTGTACCATCTTCATTTTTCATGAAGTGCATGGTCATCATAATCATACGGGCAACCCAGAAGAAGATGATGTCGAAACCTGTAACAAGTACATCAGTCGGGTGGAAAGTATTTAAGAAATAGTTTTCTTTATCTTTCGCAGCGTCGCCAGTCCAACCTAAGGTTGAGAATGTCCAAAGACCCGATGAGAACCATGTATCTAATACATCTTCGTCTTGATCCAATTGAACATCAGCAGGGATGCCATTTTTCGCACGAACTTCTTCTTCGTTACGACCTACGTAAACATTACCTTCTGCATCGTACCAAGCTGGAATACGGTGACCCCACCATAATTGACGAGAAATACACCAGTCTTGAATGTTGTTCATCCAAGCCATATACATGTTGCTGTATTGCTCTGGAACGAATTTGATGTCGCCATCTTTCACTGCTTTGATTGCAGGTTCAGCAAGTGGTGCAATTTTTACATACCATTGGTCAGTCAATAACGGCTCAACGATTACACCTGAACGGTCACCGCGAGGTGGTTTCAATGTGTACGGTTGAATTTGGTCTAACCAGCCTTCAGATTCCGCTTGTTCTACTAACTTTTTACGTGCTTCAAAACGTTCTAAACCAATATAGTCCGCAGGTGCAGGAATTGTTTTAGAAATTTGCTCGCCCGCTTTTGCGATGTATTCAAACTCAGCAAGAACTTCCGCATTTTTGTTGAAGATGTTGATGATTGGCAATTCGCAACGTTTACCAACTTCATAGTCGTTGAAGTCGTGTGCAGGGGTGATTTTTACACAGCCTGTACCGAATTCTTTGTCGACATATTCGTCTTTAACAATTGGAACTGCACGACCTGTAATTGGTAAAATGATGTTCTTGCCAACAAGTGCCGCATAGCGTTCATCATCAAGTGCAACCGCAACAGCCGTATCACCTAATAATGTTTCAGGACGAGTTGTTGCCACAACAATGTGATCTTTACCATCGTGTGTGCGAAGTGACTTATCTTCAAAGAAATATTTGAAGTGCCAAAGTGAACCTGCTTCTTCTTTATCAGACTCAACCTCTAAGTCAGAAAGGGCAGTTTGTAATTTTGGATCCCAGTTTACAAGGCGTTTACCACGGTAAATCAAACCATCTTCATGAAGTTTTACAAACACTTCTTTAACAGCATTTGATAAACCATCGTCCATTGTAAAGCGTTCACGTGACCAATCTACAGAAGAACCTAAACGACGGATTTGACGTGTAATTGTACCGCCAGATTGTTCTTTCCATTCCCAGATTTTGTCGATGAATTTTTCACGACCTAAATCATGACGGCTAATACCTTGTGCACCCAGCTGACGCTCTACAACCATTTGCGTTGCAATACCTGCGTGGTCTGTACCCGGTTGCCAAAGCGTGTTAAAACCAGACATACGCTTATGACGAGTGAGGGCATCCATAATGGCATTGTTAAAACCATGACCCATGTGCAAGCTACCGGTGACGTTTGGCGGTGGAATCATAATACAAAAAGACTCGCCATTTTCAGACGGCTTAAAGTAACCACGCTCTTCCCAAGTTTGGTACCATTTTTTCTCGATCTCAGTCGGATCGTAAGTTGTAGCAATATTTTGCGCTGAATCAGTCATAGTTCGAACAGATCAAAAGTGGATAAAAAATTGCATCTATTGTAGCAAAAAAACAGGACTTGAGGCACTTTAACCAAATGCAAACTGTATGTAATTAGAGTGATGTTGTAATAGCCTTGATATGTTATACATTTTGAAAGTTATTAATTTTTTGAAAAAGTACAAATAGATAAAGATAGACAAAGGATGTTTCTATGCAGAATATGGTTTTTCTTGGCTTGGAAAAAAATACATTTGAACAGTTTCAAAGTATTTCAGAGCGCTTAAAACAAGGAACTTCATCTAGTATTGCTCAAGAATTAGGTCAAGTTTTAGCAGAGATGTCTTGTCATGTGGTTGATCAAGTTTTTGGAGAAATTGCGAAAATTCGTGCGCATACTGATTTAGAGTCTGAAAATACCTTACAGCAAATTAAAGATAATTTAAAAAAATATATGCCGTGGGCAATTGCCCTTTTTAGTAATGAGCGATTAAATCCATTGGTTGAATATTTACAAACGCAAATACAGTGTAAAAATGGGCAACATTTTTTGACGTATTACGTAGATCAATCTTTACTAAATGAGGCTATAAATTATATGGCGCAAATTGAAAAGGGTGATCAATCTTATATTGTGCCTGCCTTTCAAGTATTTACTAAAATTGTCGATCAAGGTATTGATCAACTTATTTATGCGCCAAAAAAATTGCTGAAATTTAATTTTGTGGTCGATAAAACCTTAACAGGTGTTATTCATTTAACAACACAGTTGGGTTATAAACGCATTGAAAAGGTTTCAACGCAGTTCGATTTTATTCATGCACAAAAAACATTAATGCACTTTTTTAGCTTTTTAAAACAGCCAAATCAGCCATCTACATAGGGGAATATCAGATGACCGCATCGAAAGAATTAGACCAAAAAGTTGTTTGGATTACAGGCGCTTCTTCAGGGTTAGGAAAGGCATTAGCTGTGGAATGTGCGAATCGCGGTGCACAAGTTATTTTATCTGCACGTCGTTTAGAAGAATTAGAAAAAGTTCGTGCAGAGCTTGTTGAGCCGAATAAGCATTTATCTGTTGTTTTAGATGTAACTGATGAAAGCCAAGTGCAAAATGCGTATGAAATTGTTCTTAAAGAAAAGGGCAAAATTGATTGGTTAATTAATAATGCAGGTTTAAGTCAGCGTGCATTAATTACAGATACAACCATGGAAACTGAACGTAAAATCATGGAGATCGATTATTTCTCGCAAGTGAATTTAACCAAAACAGTTTTACCAACATTCTTAACGCAAAAAACGGGTCGCATTGTATTTGTTTCAAGTGTTGCAGGATTATTGGGTACACAATATCGTGCAACGTATTCGGCAGCAAAAGGTGCAATTCATATGTGGGCAAATAGCTTACGTGCTGAAGTTGCAAATGAAGGTGTAAATGTTTCCGTGATTTTCCCAGGTTTTGTAAAAACCAATGTTTCATTTAATGCTTTAAATGGTGCAGGGCAACCACAGCAACATCAAGATGATGCAATTGAAAATGGTTTAGAAGCAGATGAATTTGCCAAAATTGCTGTGAATGCTTTGGTGAAAGGGCAGGAATACATTGTAATTGGTGGGCAAAAAGAAGTGCTTGGTACATGGATTTCACGTTTATCACCAAGCACACTTTACAAAATGATTCGAAAAACTAAAGTGAAATAAAACAAGATAAGCCTCCCTTTTTTAAAGGGAGGTTGGTGGGATTGTGAAACAAAAAATCTTATTTTTTAATTGCCGTCCCATAAGCAAAAACTTCAACCATTCCGCCTTGCATACCTAATTCTGTGGTGCTTAAACGTAATCCTAAAATTTCCGTTGCTCCCATTTTTTCAGCTTCTAGTTTTAAGCGAATAACCGCTTCACGTCTTGCACGTTCTACAATACTTTCATAACTTGTTAAACGTCCGCCAAAGAAATTTTGAATATTGGCAATTACATATTTAAAGTAGTCATGAGAAATAACCACATTGCTACTCACAAGCTGACCTGTCGTTTCACTGGTTTTAAAACGATTTGTTTCTATGTGTATGTAAGCTAAACGATTTTCTTGTTCTTTCAAGGCTTGAAAATGTTTTCTTTCTGTATGTCGACCAAAGCCCCAGCCAATTGAAAACAAAACAACAAAAATGGCAACTTTTAGTAAAAAAGCATCCATGTGCATTAACCTTGGGTAGGAAATGGATTTGGAAGAGGTGCTAAATTTGTTTCTACAATTACTGCCGTGCCGTATACAAAAAGCTCAGATGCACCTTGAGCAATGTTTGATGTAGAAAAGCGTATGCCGACAATTGCATTAGCACCTAAAGATTGTGCTTTATCTATCATGCGTTGCATGGCTTCTTGGCGAGATTCTTCTAAAAGTTCCGTATAGCCTTTAAGCTCACCACCAACAATATTTTTTAAACCTGCCATTAAGTCGCGACCAACATGTTTACTACGAACAGTACTTCCATAAACAACATCGAGTTGACGACTAATTTTATGACCTGGAACGGACTCTAAATTGCTTAATAACATAAATATTATTTCTAAAAATTATTAAGTATGAAGATATGAAAAATTAACTATAAATGCAATAAAAAGCCCACCGAAGTGGGCTTTTTACTTTAAATCAAAACATTATTTTTGATCTACTTTTTTGTATTTAACATCTGAAGAAGAGGGTTGTTTTTCCACTTGATCAGTTGTGTTGGCTTTTACGCCACCACCTAAAGTTTTGTAAAGTTCAACTTGGTTGTTTAGGTTTGCTTGCTCTAAAAGTAATAAGCCTTGTTCTGCACCATAAGCAGAACGTTGTGCATCTAATACAGTTAAGTAGCTATCAATACCTGCACGGAAGCGAGCATTTGAAAGTTTATACGTTGTATTTGTTGCATCAACCAAACGACGTTGAGCTGCTAAACGATCACCAATATTTTGACGAACAGCAAGCGCATCATTTACTTCACGGAAAGCAGATTGAATAGATTTTTCATAATCAGATAAAGCAATTTCTTGATCTGTTTTTGAAATTTTAATATTCGCTCTACGTGTGCCCCAATCGAAAATTGGAAGATCTAGGCTAGGACCAATAGACCAAGCAAAATTACCAGATTTAAATAAATTGTTTAAATCTGTAGATGCGTAGCCTGCGCTACCAGTCAAACTAATTGTTGGAAATAAACGAGCTTTAGCTGCACCAATATTTGCACCCGCAGCTGAAAGTTTATATTCCGCAGCACGAACGTCAGGACGATTATTTAATAAATCGCTTGGTAAGCCAGAACCAATAGAATTTGTATTAGTAATGCGCGTTATACGCTGTGCAGGAAGTAAATTTTCAGGAACTGTTTCACCTACAAGTAGGTTTAGTAAGTTCTTCGCTTGAGCAACTTGAGTTTTATAATTCGCAACATCGTTACGTGCTGTCTCAACAGAAATTTGCGCCTGACGTACAGGAATTTCACTGTCGATACCTACATCAAAACGTTTTTTGTTGAGATTATAAGACTCTAATTGAGCTTTAAGTGTTTGCTCTGCAAGCTTTAAGTTCGCATTTGCAAAAGCATGATTTAACCATGCTTGTGAAACTTGACTAATTAAAGCAATTTGCGTTGCATCACGGGCACTTGACGTTGCTAAATAAGTATCTAAAGCATTGTCTTTTAAGCTGCGAACACGACCCCAAAAGTCAAGTTCATACGCCGTTACACCCAAACCAACATTGTAAGATGAATAAGGATTATTCGGATCTCGAGTAGGCGTTACTTGACGTAAAACACTACCGCTTGCACCAATTGTTGGAAGTTGGTTGTTTTCAGTAATTTGATACTGTTGCTGTGCACGCTGAATGTTTAATGCAGCAATACGCAAATCACGGTTATTGGTCAATGCTAAATCTAACACTTGTAATAAGCGCTGATCTGCAAAGAAGTTTTTATAACCTTGTTCAGCAACAGAAGTACCAGAAGCATTGGTATAGCTACTTGGAATACTTGCTTTCACTACGGGCTCTGGGCCACGCATGCTTTGACATGCAGTCAAAGCAAGCGCAAGTGCAGAAACCGCAATGCTACGACCTGAAATAGACCATATTTTTTGCATCACGATGATTGCTCCTGATTATTTTGTTGTTTTGGTTTGAACTTAAAGATACTTCGTACCCAAATATAGAATACAGGGATAAAGAAAATACCAAGAAGTGTTGAGCTAATTACGCCACCAAGTACGCCATAACCTACAGAGTGCTGACTACCTGCACCAGCACCTGAAGCAAGTGCAAGAGGAAGTACACCAAAACCAAAAGCTAAGGTTGTCATAATGATTGGACGTAAACGCATTTTCGCTGCATGTAAAGTTGCATCGAAAAGTTCTTCACCTTTTTCTTGAAGTTCTTTTGCAAACTCAACAATCAAAATCGCATTTTTAGCAGATAGACCAATTACAGCAATTAGGGCAACTTTAAAGTAAATGTTATTTGAAAGATTTGGATCTTTTGTTAATAACATACCAAGATATGTCAGCAATACTGCACCAACAATACCCAGTGGAATCACCATAATTACAGAGAATGGAATAGACCAACTTTCATATAATGCAGCTAGGCAAAGGAATACGATAAGAATCGAAAGCGCCATTAGGAATGGAGTTTGAGAGCCAGAGTCACGTTCTTCTAGTGATAAACCAGTCCACTCATAGTCAAATCCTGATAAGCCCATAGATGGTAACTTAGCCGCAATTTCTTCCATTGCTAACATTGCATCACCAGAACTGACACCAGGAGCAGGTGTACCTTGAATGTTCATAGAGGCAATACCGTTATAACGCTCAAGACGCGGTGAACCATAAGTCCATTCGCCAGTTGCGAATGCAGAGAATGGAACCATGGTGCCTTGGTTGTTACGAACGTACCATTTGTTTAAGTCTTCAGGCACCATACGAGCATCTGCTTCGCCTTGAACATAAACTTTCTTCACACGACCACGATCAACAAAGTCATTAATGTAAGAACCACTCCAAGCCATCCCCATAGTCGCGTTGATTTCAGCAATACTAATGCCCATAGCACCTGCTTGCGCTTGATCTACAGTAATTTTGTATTGAGGAGTATCTTCTTGACCATTTGGACGTACGCCTGTTAAGCGCTTATCTTGCGCCGCTAAACCAAGAATGGTATTTCGTGCAGCAAGAAGAGCATCGTGACCTTTACCGCCAGCATCTTTAAGTTGGAAGTTAAAGCCCGCACTTACACCTAATTCAGGCATAGCAGGAAGCTGTAATGGCATGATGTAAGATGCATCTTTCACAATCATGTTCAGCGCCATACCACGTTGGATAATTGCACCTACTTGTGATTCTGGTGTAGTACGTTCGCTCCAATCTTTCAATTTAATGAAAGCAAGACCAGCATTTTGACCAACACCTGTAAATGAGAAGCCCGCTACACTAAATACAGATTCGACATAGTCTTTTTCATTGTTCAAGAAATAGTTAGTCATTGCTGTAACGGTTTTATCTGTACGATCTAACGATGCGTTTGGCGGTAATTGCACTAAGGTCATCACGACACCTTGGTCTTCATCTGGAAGGAATGAAGTCGGTAGTTTTGTGAATAACAGTCCCATTACTGCAATAACAGCAACATAAATAACGCCAGAGAAAACTTTCGCGTGTGTTAAGCGGTTTACACCACCTTGGTATTTGGTCGATAACTTGTCGAAGTTAGTATTGAATGAACGGAAGAAACGAGCAAAGAAACCATTACTTTCAGCTTTGTTTGGATCATGTTGTTTTAACATGGTCGCACAAAGCGCAGGTGTAAATGTAAGTGCAACAATTAATGAAAGAATCATTGCGGTTACAAGCGTTACAGAGAACTGACGGTAAATTACACCTGTTGTACCACTCATGAATGCCATTGGTACGAATACCGCAGTCAATACAGAAGTAATACCAATTAACGCACCTGAAATTTGCTTCATTGAATTTTCAGTGGCTGTAACAGGATCTAGATGTTCCTCAACCATTAATCGTTCAACGTTTTCGACCACAACAATCGCATCATCCACCAATAAACCAATGGCAAGAACCATTGCGAACATAGTGAGCGTGTTAATTGAGAAACCGAATACATTAATAACTGCAAATGTACCTAATACAACAACAGGAACTGCCATTGTTGGAATAATCGTGGCACGCCAGTTTTGCAAGAATAAGAACATTACAAGGAATACAAGTACAACAGCTTCGATTAACGTGTGTACTACACTTTCAATTGAAAGTTGAATAAACGGCGTTGTATCGAATGCCAGTTGGTCTTTCATGCCTTCTGGGTAGTTAGGACGTAACTCGCTTAAACGTGCTTCAACAGCTTTTGCTGTATCGAGTGCATTCGCACCTGTCGCAAGTTTAATTGCAACACCACCAGCAGCTTTACCATTAAATTTAGAATCGAATTGGTAGTTATCTGCACCTAGTTCAACACGAGCAACATCACTTAAGCGAACTTGAGCACCATTTGCTGTGTTTTTAAGGAAGATGTTTTTAAACTCTTCAGGTGTTTGCAATAAGCTTTGAGCATTTACAGTTGCGTTAAGTACTTGACCTTCAACAGATGGAGCACCACCTAATTGACCTACTGCAACTTGAGCATTTTGAGTACGTAAAGCTGTTGCAATATCACTAGGAGTAACTTGCAAACTTGCCATTTTGGATGGATCCATCCAAATACGCATTGCATAAGAACCACCAAATACTTGTACTTCACCAACACCAGCAACACGGCTAAGCGGTTCTGAAATATTAGAGTTTACATAGTCTTTAATATCATCTGCAGAAAGGCTGTCATTTGTCGAATAGAATGCTAAAACTTGTAAAAAGCTTGCACCAGATTTCGTTACTTTTACACCTTGACGTTGAACATCTTCAGGTAAAAGGGCAGTTGCAGATTGTAATTTGTTTTGAACTTGAACTTGTGCGATATCTGGGTCGACGCCTTGTTCAAAGTTAATTGAAATAGATGCTTGACCGTTACCCGCACTATTTGAAGAAATATAGCGTAAGCCATCTAGACCATTCATCTGTTGTTCAATGATCTGAGTTACAGTATTTTCAACAGTTTCGGCAGATGCACCAGGGTACGTCGCAGAAATTGTGACAGTGGGTGGTGCAATGGTCGGATACTGTGCAATTGGCATTTTTGTTAGGGTAAGAATACCAGCTAACATAATCACCAATGCAATCACCCAAGCAAAAATTGGGCGATGGATAAAGAATTGAGCCATTCAGTCTACCCCTTATTTATTTGAAGTAGCTTTTTGTTCGGTAGTCGCCGCAGGTTGAGCACCTTGAGGAGCAGCACCTTGTGGCTGATATGGTTTAGCAACTACAGCTTGTTCAGGTTTTACTTTCGCAATACCATCAACAATCACTTTGTCACCAGCTTTTAAGCCTTCAGTCACAATCCAGTCTTTACCTTGAGTTGCTACAGTTGTTACAGGACGTGGTTCAACTTGACCCTTCTCATTTACAATCATAGCCATTGCTTGACCTGTTGGTGTGCGAGTAAGCGCTGCCTGAGGAATAAGGTAAGCATTTGGAATTACACCTTGTACGATTTGTGCATTTGCAAACATACCAGGAAGTAGTAAATGATTTGGGTTCGGGAATACTGCACGTAAAGTAACAGTACCAGTATCTGGATTCACGCTTGCATCAGAAAACGCTAAACGACCTTCAATACCATAATCGCTGCCATCTTCAAGCTTTAACTTCACTTTAGTGTTGTTGCTGCTATCTAAACTACCTTTGCTTAATTGTTGACGTAAACGCAATAGCTCAGCGCTAGATTGGTTAATATCAACATAAATAGGGTCTAGACGTTGAACTGTTACTAAAGGCGCTTCTTGGTTTGCTGTTACTAATGCACCAGCAGTGACTGTTGAACGGTTTGTTTGACCTGAAATAGGTGAACGAACAGTTGAATAGCCTAAATTGATTTCAGCATTTTTAACTTCAGCACGAGAAGCTGCAACATCTGCTTCAGCTAATTTTACTTGAGCTACAATGTCATCATATTCTTGTTTAGAAATGGCATTTGTACCTACAAGTTGACGGTAACGACCTTCTTTAATACGTAACACATTTAGGTTTGCTTGTTGGCGAGTTAGAGCAGCACGAGCGCTGTCAGCACTTGCACGATTAGTACGAGAGTCAATTTCATACAGCGCTTGACCTTCACGTACATAACTACCTTCAGCAAATAAACGCTTAAGGACAACACCACTTGTTTGTGGGCGTACTTCTGAAATTTCAAATGCAGTTGTACGACCTGAAAGTTCTACAGACTGTTCTACGCTTTGAGGTTGTGCAACGATAACACCAACTTCAGTAGGTGGCATTTGTTGAGCTGCAGCAGCTTGCTGAGCATCCTTGGGATCTTTGCTACAACCAACAAGTGCAATACTTGTTGCTAATGCGCAAGCAGTCAGGGCTGGTGCCCAAAGCTTTGCCGACATCATTCTTCCACCTCAATTAGATTTTCTATCTAAATTATAAATTCTTTTGCACCACAGTATTTGATGGAAATCAGATAGAGCAGTGACGTCCAAATTAAACCTATATCCCGACTAGAAATGACATCGGGATGGACATATATACCTAGGTACAGTCTAGATACCTCAATAAATAAGCATCCACATAAAGTTAATACTTTAAATTGCAGATGTTACAAATTGGTGTGTATAAATAAGTAACCTAAAATTGCAACATAGAAAGTATGTGCGCTTGGGTGTGAATCCCAAAATTTCGACTATTTGGAAGTTTGAGGATGGGCAAAATATGGAGACTAAATATATTAGCGTCCAAAGAATTGCAATGCTCTCAACGATTGCCAAAAAGTAGAATGCAATAACCATATATTTTTATAACAAGACATGTATATAACACATTATGTGGCTATAAATAATACAGAAATTGTGTTGCCAATAGTTGATAAATTAACGGTTATTTCATTAAAAAGTCTATTCTAAAAAGACATAAGCGTTAGATAAAGCTTAAGTTAAAAGATTTGAGACTTTGTGTATTTGTATATAAAATACTGATTAATAATAGAAAACAACCTAAATTAGTCGGATTTATTGGCATGTTGAAATTTTTGTTGTTTCAACAGGCTAAAGTGCACCCAATAAGGAGAATAAAGTGTACCCGTCAGTACACTTTTTTTCAAGCGCATATTATTTATTCATATTTCATGTGATTTTGTGTGATAATCAATGAGTTTAATCACCTAATAATTAGTGATGATCTTTTTTACTCTCTTGTTTCTCTTCTATTTCTAACTTGTTCTTAGGCGGCCAAAAGAAATCTGTAGGGCGCGTTAAAAAGTGAGTGAGTACTAATTTTGCTAATGGATTCCATTGTTCAAAACGTACACGACGGGCGCGTAATGCAACAATAATTGTGAGCGTAAAACTGACAAATAAGTTGGTTAAGCCAATAAGCAAAACACCTAGAAATGAAACAATAATTAAGCCAATTTCTGGTGTGCCATTAATGAGCATTAAACCTTGAATAAAGTTTGCAGAAGCAAATGCAATATGGCGAATATCTAAAGGTAAACCTAAAATATAACCAAGCGTTCCCATGCTTCCGAGCATAATACCAAACAGGAAGTTACCTGCTAATGCACCTAGGTTACGCTCAATATATTGAGCGAACTTATCTAAGCGTTCTTGTTTTATGTATTTGCGAAGTTGAGGATGAGCCTGAATACGTGGTCCAACTTTACGATAGACCGCCATATTATCGAAATAACCAGCCAACAACCCAGAGAAGAAAAGACAAACACCTGCAATAGCAGCATGAGGAACAGCTAAAGAGGTAAATGGATTTAAATCATGTAAAGTTTTTGTAGCTTTGTAATGGTTCATTAAAGGTTCATGTAAGGTAAAATCCCAAAACATGACAATAATGGCGGCAACAGGAATCGCAATAGAGATATTCCCTAAAATTGCCACAAATTGGGTTCGAATAATATTAATAATTAGCGCAGCAAGTTCTGCAATTTGCGCTGTTTTAGAACCTTTTTGATGCTGTACGGTAGATGCAAGTGCTGCCGCCGTCATCGCAGGTTGTTTGGTTGCAACGGTAAAATGCAAAACATGAATGAGCATGAATCCTAGTGAGTAATTCATGCTATATGAAAATGCTTGCATTAATGGTGCTAAAGATGCGCGAGCCATTAATACTTTTAAAGTTGCCATAGTGGCAATAATCACGCCTGCGCCAGCAGCCGATTTATACATTCCGAAAAATCCAGATTTATCTGTACTTACGTAATGTTCACCAGTTTTACTCGCATTTTCTGTTACTTGAAGTGCAATAAGTTCGCTGTTAGTGACCAATAATGAACGAACACTACGTTCGCTATAAATGGCAGTTGTAATATCGTTTAACAGCCAGCCTAAAGAGTTGTAACGAACATCATCTTTTTCAACAATGAAGTTAATTAAAATTTCTATGCGTTCTAGGCATTGTTCAAGCAATGAAAGTAAATAAGTTAAGCTAATACTTACGCCAATACGTTTGGTCGATCTACGGATTTTTGCAGTAACATCTTTACATTGTTCAAGCATTACTAAAGCTTGAGCTGCATCGGGTGGGGTAATGGCAACTAAATTATTGTCATTTAAATGAAGCTGTTTATATTGCTGAATAAAATCATTGATTTCACGGTTTTGAACCAAAAATGGAGATTCATATTCAGTTAATTCTGGGTGTGCATTAATAAATTCAGGATATAACCCAATACCGCTTACACGATAAGATAAAACGGTAATCGCTTTAATAATTTCACTACGGATTAGCCGTTTTTCTTCTTGGTTGCTATGACCTTGATTAAGTAATCTGAAAAGTTGTTGCCACTGTTTATCTTCAATGCTGTCTAACCAATATTGATCTGAATATTGATGAAAAACTCGACGTACAAGTTCTTGAAGTTGGCTTTCATCACTTATAAGCGGAAGAAAATGAGAGCCTAAGCGTTGGAAAATTTGGTTCCAAAAACCTTCTAAAGACAAAATACCGGTATCGGCATAAAGACTAGTTTGCTTGTATTGGCTAATAAGTTTTAAAACAAAACTTTGTAAGGTAGATGCTGCATCTGGTGTAATTAAAATGGCTTGAACAAAGGCATTAAATTTTGCCTGAACTTCATCTTGATTTCTGGTGTCATTAGGACGAATACGGTTCACTAACTCAATAAGCAAAGCATCATCTAAAACAGCTTGATTTTGATCAAGCTGTTCTTGCATTTCTAGGAATAAATCATTGAGTTTTATATGCATAAGCAAGTATTAAATCTTTCTTTAAATGAGCTGTAAGATTTGGCTATGCTTTATTGAATACGGTTTAAAGCTAATTTAGCCAAATTTTCAAGAGCTTGACGATATGGTGTATTTGGTAAGACAGCTAAAGCTTGAAGTGCTGCTTCTGTTTCTTCAGTTGCACGTTTGCGGCAATAATCTAGTGCACCTGAAGATTGTACAATTGAAATAACACGTTCTAAGTTTTCTGTTCCGCCAGTAGCAATACTTTTTCGAACAATTTCACGCTCTTCACCAGAGGTATTTGCTAAAGCTGAGATTAAAGGCAAAGTAGGTTTACCTTCCATTAAATCATCACCAATATTTTTACCTAATGTTTCAGCATCTGAAGTGTAATCCAAAATGTCATCAATAATTTGGAAGGCATTACCAAAGTGACCTGCGTATTTACGTAATGGTTCACGGAATTGATCTTTCCCACTTAAAATTGCTGAACCTTCGGTTGCTAGTTCAAATAAGCGTGAAGTTTTGCCGTGGATAATACTTAAATAAGTTTCTTCTGTTGTATCTGGTTGGTGTTGAGATTGTAATTGTAAAACTTCGCCTTCAGCAATTTCACATGTTCCTGTAGAGAAATCTTTTAATAAGGTCATGTTGTCTAAATCGACCAAAAGATCGAATGAGCGTGAAATGAGAAAGTCACCTACTAAGACTGCTGTTTGATTATTCCAAGTTGCATTTGCAGTAGGGCGTCCACGACGTAAGCCAGATTCATCTACAACATCATCATGAACTAAAGTTGCTGTATGAAGCATCTCAATAATTGCAGCAAGTTTTGTGTGTTTTTCTAAGTTTTCTTCACCACATGCTTTTGCAGCAAGTAAGCACATAATTGGGCGCATACGCTTACCGCCAGCTTCAACAACATGCTTACTAACAGCCATGACTAAAGCAACTTTTGAAGTAATCCCTTCGTTAATAAATGTATCCATCGCGGCAAAATCAGAAGCAACAGGAGCGAGAATGTCTTGCTTAAAATCGATGGTCATGTGAAGAGAAACCTCATTTTTGGAATTGGAACTTAGTTTAACAAATATCTAAAGCTTACAAGCATCATTGCAGATTAATGCAGCCAAATCATACAATTTTAACGATAGCCTGAGAATAGTAACAGGAGTTGCACGTGTAATTAAATATATCAACAACAAACACATTATTTATTATGCTTATTTTACTCTTGTTTTCTTTAAATTGGATGGTTGTTCTTTGTATGAAATACATTCAAATATGAAAAAGGATGGGTGTTTATAAAATAATCAGTGAGCTTTGTCATTTTTTAAGGCAAATCACTTGTTGTTTTTTTGAATATCGCTTAAAATCTCTGCCCTTGTATAACCCCCAGTGGCGTACGTCTTAAGTTCGGTATATTCCTTTATCGGCACGACGACACGGGTAAGTTGGAGTACATTATGTACGCAGTAATCCAAAGCGGTGGTAAACAGCACCGTGTAGTTGAGGGTGAAACCCTTAAAGTAGAATTATTGAAAGCTGAAACTGGCGCTACAATTACGTTTGATGACGTATTAATGTTAGTGAACGGCGAAAGCATTCAAATCGGTGCTCCAGTTGTTGCTGGTGCTACTGTAACTGCTGAAGTAGTTAGTCATGGTCGTCACGACAAAATCCGCATTATCAAAATGCGTCGTCGTAAACACTATCGTAAACAACAAGGTCACCGTCAATGGTTCACTGAGTTGAAAATTACAGCTATTTCAGGCTAATTACGAGGAGTAAATAGACATGGCAACTAAAAAAGCCGGTGGTTCGACTAAAAACGGTCGTGACTCGAATCCTAAAATGTTAGGTGTTAAAATGTACGGCGGTCAATCTGTGACTGCTGGTAACATTATCGTTCGTCAACGTGGTACAGAATTCCACGCTGGTCAAAACGTAGGTATGGGTCGTGACCATACTTTGTTCGCGACTGCTGACGGCGTAATCAAATTCGAAGTGAAAGGCCAATTCGGTCGTCGCTACGTATCTGTTGAAGCGTAAGCTTTAGTAGAAAAAGACCCGCTTTATTGCGGGTTTTTTTATGCCTTGCAAATGTAAAAATTAGTTAGTTATCTTCATCATGATGGATGAAATACGACTTTTAATACTAATAACAATACAAAACTTCTTATTATCTCTAAATTTAGCGATATATTTTAGTTTAAGATAAAAGTCATAAAACGAATTGCGTTGTGCAAATATAAAAGGTGAATGTATGAATATGCTTCGTAAAACAATCTGTGCTGTAGCTATTGGAGCTGTAACTTTGGCACCCGTTATGAGTACGTCTGTTTTTGCTGCAACGCCTGTAGCAGCATCGGAGCAACAAGCAGCAGCTAGCTTGGTGAAACAATTAGAAAGTTTACAAAATATTTCTGCTAATTTTGAGCAAAAGACTACAGTTGAAAATGCTAAACCAGTAAAAAATAAAGGGCTGTCATCTCAGCACATGAATCAAACTTTTAAAGGTGTGATGAAAGTTGCGTCACCTGGTAAGTTTTATTGGGAAATTACATCTCCTGTAAAACAAACGATTGTGACATCGGGAAAAACAATTTGGATTTATGATCCAGATTTACAACAAGCTGTTCGTCAAAGTTTAGATGAGCAAGTTTCAAATACGCCTGCGTTATTGTTATCTGGTAATACAAGTCAAATTATGAAGACCTATCGTATTACTCAGCCGAATAAATCAAAAACTTATTACACGCTGTATCCGAAACAAAAAGATGGTGCATTTCAAAGTTTAACAATTAGCTTTGGAGCAAAAAGTGCGCCTACGCTCATGATTTTGCAAGATTCATTGGGGCAAACAACTTATGTGCGCTTTAGTAATGTTAAAGTGAATGCGGGTGTGCCATCTTCAATCTTTAATTTCACACCGCCAAAAGGCACCGATATTATTGATCAATAAGTATTTATGACTTTAAAAAGCAGCGGAAACGTTGCTTTTTTTATGTAAATTGATAAAGCGTTGCTTGTTAATACAAACAATACTATTTCGTTGTTCCATGTGGCGCTACTAGTTTGTATAGTGTGATTATAGTTGTAAGAAAATAATATTTTGGGGGATGAAATGCTAGGTTCACAATATAAAGTGTTAGGGCTTGTCACTGCGATGATACTTGTGGGTGGTATTTTAGGGTGTAAACCTGTGAATGAGCCTGTAAATGATGGCTCATCAAAAAAGGCAGAAGTTACTGACAGCGCAACTCCAGTCATTATTTCAAAAGTGGTACCAATGGAGCTACCAAGTGCTGAAGTATGTTTACCTGAGGGATGTACACAATATAGTATTCAAAATGTTGAAACGAATATTGATTGGATTAATGACTATTTTTCAGATCGTATTCACAAAGCAGATCCAATAGCATTTGAACCAAAATCTGCGGAAAAAGTTGTTTTTAGTGAGCCTGAAAATGTGGGTTTAAGCCAAAGTACAACAACGGTTCGTTTTATTAGTCAATTTGGTAATATCGCAACTTTCACTATTGATAGTTATATCTACAATGCAGGTGCTGCACATGGTATGTATCATACCGAATATGTAAATTTTGATTTAAAAAATAAAAAGCGTTTATCACTTGAAGATATTGTGATGAAAGATGCTCAGCCTAAAATTTTAAACGCATTATATGATTCAAATTCAATTTGGTTGGAAAATCATGTGATTGAGCGTGCAAAACTTCAATTAAGCGATAATTTTTATTATGGCGTAAATGGTATTGTCTTTGTTTATCCGCTGTATGAGCTTGCAAGTTATGCTGAAGGTATGAGTGAGTTAACATTGCCTTATAGATCTGCAAAAGCATTATTTAAGCCAGAATTTATGCCTAGTTTGCCAAAGTATGTAAATCTGTAATATTTCAATGAGATCTGTATTTTATTGTTCTAATAAGGTGCATGTGTAAGCTGTTTCACTATATTTTTTGCTATGAAGAGCTTACACTATAGCCAGTTTTTTTCTTTCCAAAAGATTGGCTATGATCGACCCAAAATTACTCAGAAATAATATTGAAGCTGTAAATTTAGCTTTAGCTAAACGTGGTGTCCAACTGAATGTTGAAGAGTGGGCATCTTTAGAAGCTCGTCGTAAAGAAATTCAATCGAAGACAGAGTCATTACAAGCAGAACGTAATGCGGGCGCAAAACAAGTCGGTCAAATTAAAAAATCCGGTGGTGATGCATCTGAAATCATGGCGCGCATGTCTGCGATTGGTGATGAAATTAAGGCTGCTGAAGTTGCTCTTGCAGAATTACTTGCAGAAATTGAAGCAAAGTCTTTATCTATTCCTAACTTGCCACATGAATCTGTTCCTGAAGGTAAAGATGAAAACGATAACGTTGAAGTCTTGAAATGGGGCACGCCTCGTCAATTTGATTTTGAAGTGAAAGATCATACTGACCTTGGTGAAATGATGGGTGGTTTGGAATTTGAAACAGCAACGAAGCTTACAGGTTCTCGTTTCAGTGTTCTAAAAGGTCCTTTAGCGCGTTTACAACGTGCTTTAACACAATTTATGTTAGATACGCATACACTTAAAAATGGTTATACAGAAGCGTATGTTCCATATTTAGTGAATGCAGACTCTTTACGTGGTACAGGTCAACTTCCTAAATTTGAAGAAGATTTGTTTAAACTTCAAGGCGAAAAAGAATTCTATTTAATTCCAACTGCTGAAGTACCTGTAACGAACTTTGTGCGTGATGAAATTATCGATGCAGATCGTTTACCACTTAAATATGCAGCGCATACACCTTGTTTCCGTAGTGAAGCGGGTTCTTATGGTCGCGATACTCGTGGTTTAATTCGTCAGCACCAATTCGATAAAGTTGAAATGGTTCAAATTGTTAAACCTGAAACATCTTTAGATGCTTTAGAAGAGTTAACAGGTCATGCTGAAGGTATTTTGCAAGCTTTAGGTTTACCTTACCGTAAAGTTGTACTTTGTGGTGGTGATATGGGCTTTGGTGCAATTAAAACTTACGATTTAGAAGTTTGGGTACCAAGTCAAAATACATACCGTGAAATTTCATCTTGCTCATGTATGGGTGATTTCCAAGCACGTCGTATGAAAGCACGTTACCGTGTAGACCAAAAGAAAACTGAATTTATTCATACATTAAATGGTTCTGGTTTGGCTGTTGGTCGTACATTACTTGCAGTAATGGAAAACTACCAACGTGCAGATGGTTCAATTGAAATTCCTGAAGCATTACGTCCATACATGGGCGGTGCTACATACATCGACTAATAGGTCTTTGTAAGTTCGATAAAGTGCACAAAATTTTGTGCACTTTTGTTTTAAACAGTCAGATAAAGTTTTGAGGTATTTCGTGGATATTTTTCCAATCTCTTTAAAGTTGCAACAGCAACCTTGTCTGATTGTCGGTGGTGGACGAATCGCTTACCGAAAAGCAGTTTTACTTGCGAAAGCGGGTGCGAAAATTCATGTGGTTGCACCTGAAATTGAAGAAAGCTTGTTAGATTTGGTTCATAAAAGCCAAGGGCAATATGTTCAAGCACCATTTTCTTTAGATATTCCATTACGTCAATATAGACTTGTGATTGCGGCAACAAACGACAAAGTTGTTAATGCGACTGTGTTTGAAGTTTGTGAAGCTGAAAAAATTCTAGTAAATAGTGTGGATGATCCTCCGCATTGTCGCTTTATGGTTCCTGCAATTGTAGACCGTTCACCTTTAGTGATTTCAATTGCAAGTAATGGAACATCGCCTGTTTTATCTCGTCAAATTCGAACTCAATTAGAAAGTACAATTCCACATGGAATAGGCAAACTTGCTGAGTTTTCAGGAAAATGGCGCAGTGCGGTAAAAGCGAAAATTCTAAATCCTGATGAGCGTCGTATTTTCTGGGAAGATTTGTACGCAAGTCCACTCAAAGAACAGGTATTTAATGACAACATTGCAGAAGCAGATTGTTTAATTGAACAAGCGTTAATTGAATGGAAAAAACCCAAAGGTGAAGTTTATTTGGTGGGTGCAGGGCCGGGTGATCCTGAACTATTAACACTGAAAGCTTTGCGTTTAATGCAACAAGCAGATGTTGTGATTTACGATCGTTTGGTTTCACAGCCTATTATGGATTTATGCCGCCGTGATGCTGAAAAAATTTATGTCGGTAAAGCACGATCAAACCATGCTGTTCCACAAGGAGGTATTAATGCTTTACTTGTGAAATATGCGAGCGAAGGTAAACGAGTTTGTCGCTTAAAAGGTGGTGATCCATTTATTTTTGGTCGTGGTGGTGAAGAAATTCAAGAACTATTTGATGCGGGTATTGCATTCCAAGTCGTTCCGGGGATCACTGCTGCATCAGGCTGTTCTGCCTATGCAGGTATTCCTCTAACGCACCGCGATTATGCGCAAAGCGTGCGCTTCTTGACAGGACACTTAAAAGAAGGTTCACCAGAACTTCCTTGGAATGAGCTTGTTTATGAAAACCAAACGCTTGTGCTTTATATGGGATTGGTTGGATTGGAAAAAATCTGCGCTAAGTTGATAGAGTATGGTCAACGATCAAATATGCCTGTTGCATTAATTTCGAAGGGAACAACACCACAGCAAAAAGTAGTGGTGGGAACTTTGGGAGATATTGCATCTAAAGTTGCAGAACATCAAATTCAAGCACCAACTTTAACCATTATTGGTGAGGTGGTAAGCTTGCGTGAACAATTACAGTGGCAAGGCTAATCGCCTTGTTACATTGAAAAGAGAAGAGAAAGCCTGTGATTCATGTAGTTTTATATGAGCCTGAAATTCCAAGTAATACAGGGAATATCATTCGTTTATGTGCGAATACAGGCGCACAACTGCATTTGGTTAAACCTTTGGGTTTTGAGCTAGATGATAAAAAATTGAAACGTGCAGGTTTGGATTATCACGAATATGCGCGTATGCAAATTTGGGAAAACTTTGATGAATGTCTTGCGAACTTAAAATCGCAAGGAATTGAGCTAGATGCAATTTATCCTTTAACGACAAAGGGTTCTGAAACACCTCATACATCAAATTTAAACCGTCCTGTTGCTTTATTGATGGGGCCTGAAACACGTGGTTTACCTGAAAATATTCGTATGATGTTTCCTCAAAATCATTGGATCTGTTTACCAATGGCAGCGAACTCACGTAGTTTAAACTTGTCGAATGCAACTGCTGTTATTTTGTATGAAGCTTGGCGTCAGCAAGATTTTAAAGCACTTATATAATTTTGTTTACATATTTAAAGTCACCGAAAGGTGGCTTTTTTTTATCTGATGAATTAATAATTATGTAAAGCTTTTTTAACATGGCTTTGTGAATAATAAAATAGTGTGTATAAGAGCGATATAGCTAATATTTGAGGGTGATTGACGTTGTTAAAAAAAATTAAAAAAATAAATATTTCTATATTTTGCTTAACACTTATGTTTAATGTTGTTGTTCATGCAGATGAGCCTGTTGTGAATAATCAGCCATTAACTAAAGCAGAAATACAACAAGGCATACTTGTGATGAAGCAAGATTTACATGACCGCATAGATGCGTGGGGTGCAAACTTAAAGGCTGAAGATTTTGAAAGAGGTGTATTTTCTGGTCGTCAATTAAATAAGCAAAAGCGCCAAGAAGTTTGTGGGATTTTTCAAGGCGTGATTGATCGTAGTTATAAGCTTGCTGTAGAAAATAAAGCTCGTTTATCTGAAAGTGATCATAAAATTATTGAAGATAGAAATTTATTTATTCAAAGTTTTGGATATAAAAATAATATTGTAGATACCCAAATGGGTTTTAATTGTCGTTTACGTTAAAACGTAGAAATTATCTTTATATTATGGAAATAAAAAAGGCGCATGAAGCGCCTTTTTTATTTTTGAATTAATCTGATGTAGATTAATCAAATTCGTTATGTTGTGGAGCAGGGTGTTTGAAACCTTTAGTTTTATAGCCAAGGTATAAAATACCGAACATTGCCCACCATAAACCGTATTTCAATGCTGTTTCTTCAATTTCTAGCCACATCGCAAAAATACTGATGAAGCCTAGAAGCGGAATCACTACAAAGCTAATAATGTCTTTGGTTGTTTTAGTGCGACCATCACGTAATGCGTAACGTGAAATTACAGATAAGTTCACGAATGTAAATGCAGTTAAGGCACCAAAGCTAATCATAGAAATAACAATGTCTAAGTCCATGAAGCCAGCTGTTAATGCAACCGCACCAACAATCATAATGTTATATGATGGTGTGAAATTTTTCGGACTAATGTGACCAAAAATCTTCTTGTTAATTACGCCATCACGACCCATTACATACATTAAGCGAGATACACCTGCGTGTGCAGAAATACCTGAAGCCATTACAGTCACAATTGCGAATGCAAGAACATAAGCTTGGAAAAGTGATCCACCTACCAGTAATAAAATTTCTGGTTGAGTTTCAGCAATATTCTTAAAGTATGAACCTGGCGCATTCGGGAAATACAACTGCATGAAGTATGTGCTAACAATGAAAATGATACCTGCAATTAATGCAGTTAAGAAAATAGCTTTTGGTAAAGTCTTTTCTGTATCTTTTGTTTCTTCAGCTAGAGAACTTAACGAGTCAAAACCTGTGAATGAGAAACACAGTAAAGTTGCACCAGTAATTAATGGAGCGACAGCAGTAAGCTCATTCCAGAAAGGATCTAAACTCCATAGCTGATAACGTGTTTCTGATGTAATAGGGCCATCAGCGTTGAAGCCAGCTTGTAATTTAGTAAAAATGAGGTAAGTAAATGCAGCAATTACAATTAGCTGAATTAATACAATTAAGCTGTTAAAGTTTGCAACAAATTTAGCACCGCGAAGGTTAACACCTGTCATAAATGCTGTAAGTACAATTACCCATACCCAGTGGTTAACATCTGGGAATAATGCTTCAAGGTAAATTACCGCAAGGATAATATTTACCATTGGAGAAAGTAGATAATCTAACCAAGAAGACCAACCCACCATGAAACCAACGTTCGGGTGAATTGATTTTTGTGCATAGGTATATGCTGAACCTGACGATGGGTAACGGCGAATCATATGACCGTAACTAATCGAGGTAAATAAAATTGCAATAAGAGCAACAATGTATGAAGTTGGCACATGGAAGTGACTTTCTTCAGATACTAAGCCAAACGTATCAAACAATGTCATTGGTTGGATGTATGCCAAACCAATGATAATGATGTGCCAAAGACCTAATGTCTTTTGCAGTTTAGCTGTCGATTGAGTCCCAGAGATATTTGTCAACGGCGTTATCCTCTTAATCGTTGATCAAGGATCAGTCATGTTATAAGGATCGTTTGAGACGAACGATCCCCCCTACATTTGAAACAAAGTGCGCCAATCTACTCTAAATTGAAGCAGTTTGCTAGTAACTTTCTGAATTTTTTTAGCAAACTTTCTGCCAAGTTTTTTTCAAAAAATTAATTATTTGATAACATAATGAAAAGCCTGATGTTTAAAAAATCATCAGGCCTATTTTTGCTATATTGTCCTATTTTTTTTAATTTACCAAGCCTTTTTTAGAATAGTTTTTAGCTCTTCTAAATTTGCTTCTTTAGGATTGTAAATAATAGAACCATCATTGAGTGCCTTTTCAGCAACTTCATCTAATTGTGCTTCAGAAACTTTAGCAGTTTCACGTAAATTACGTGGCAATTTAGTTAATGCATATAAACGATCACGCATTGCTAAAATACCTGAAATTGTTTTTTCTGCACGTAAATGGGCAGGGGTTTGCGCATAAACATCTGCACCAGAAAGGTGCAGTAAAAGTTCGGCAATTTTATCGCCGTTTACATCTTTGTTGTATTCCAGCACATAAGGCAAGAATAAATTCATGCATAAACCATGTGGCAAGTGTGCAACTGCACCTAAAGCATGTCCTAGTGAATGTACAAGTCCAACCATTGAGTTAGAGAAAGCAATTCCCGCCATTGTTGAAGCTTGTGCAAGTTCAAGACGACCTTCTGCATCTGATGGATTATCTAAAACATTAAAAAGATTTTTACTGATTTTTTGAATTGCAGCAGTTGCATATGCATCTGAAATTGGATTGGCTGCCATGCATGAATAAGCTTCAATAGCATGTGTTAATGCATCCATTGCAGTCATAGCGGTTAAATGCGGTGGCAGTGTTTGCGTCATGCGTGGGTCTAAAATGGCAGCATGAGGCATTAAATAATATGAAGCAAATGCAAGTTTTACATTTTTCACAGGGTCGGAAACAACAGCAACCATAGTTACTTCAGAACCAGTGCCAGAAGTTGTTGGAATAACGAAAAATGGTTTTAGTGGTTTTGGTAAATTGTGCGCGCCCGAGTATTTTAGTAAATCATTTCCACCTTCGGATACTAAAATATTGGTGGCCTTAGATGTATCAATTACAGAACCGCCACCAACAGCAATAATGGCATCACAATTATTTTCGCGATAAAACTGTGCAGCCTTTTGCACTGTTTCTAGGCTTGAATCTGGTGGTACATCATCAAAAATATAACCAATATTGGTATCGGTAGACTCAAACGCGGTTTCAATTGGAGCAAGTAAATTATTACTACGCACGCCTTTGTCTGTAATAATCATTGGGCGTTTTGCGCCTAATGTTGAAAGCTCAAAAGGAATGTGCTCGAGTGCCGCATGACCAGCAATGACTTTTACAGGGCAGAAAAATTCATAATACGATTTGGTCATGATTAAGCACTCCGTTTAAAATATGATTGTGCAACTTTTAAGTAAATATTGGCAGCGCCTGTTAATTTATCTTTTAAGCTTAAATTTGCTGGATATTCTTTTACTGCAAGCTCTGCAAGAATTTTTGGTAAAATGAGAGATTCCATTTTATTTAAACAACGAACTAAACGAATGGCGTAAGATAAATCACCATCTGCAATCATTCGGTCGTTGGCAAAAGCTTGCGCTGTACTTTCTTGAAATGAAAATACAAGATAGGCATGGCTTAAATGTTTAAATGTGATTGTTAAGTCTGGCTTGGTTTCACTTGATGAAAGTAAAACAAGTTGATGATCTTCAGTGACTTTGGCGATAAAAGCAGGGCCACTGGGGAATACGTTCATTGAGAGCACAAAGTTCGTTGGAAATTTTGCAACTTCCTGTTGAATTTCTTGATCGACTTGACTAGCCATAACTAAACCACGTCCAATCACATCCATCATGAGTTTAACGTAGGCTTGTTGAAAAGCGGGCTTTACGGATTTATTAGAAATCACAATTGCATCCCATTTAACAATAATTATTTATTTAGAGTATTTACTCTAAAATATTTTAGGTAGAAATGCAAAGTTATTCAATTAATATTGAATGACCTGTACGTCATTAAAGTAACCACTGTTTTGAAAATTTTCAATTACATCAGCACTTAGCTTTGTAAATTTTGGATAATCTTGCATTAAATCCATCATGCGAACCATTTCAAGCCCTGCATAACCACATGGATTAATCGTGTGGAAGCCCATCAATTCACAATCAATATTTAATGCTAAACCGTGGTAGCTACGACCTTTCCGAATTTTAAAGCCCAAAGAGCCAATTTTGCGTTCATCGACATATACGCCGGGTGCATCTGGTTTTGCGTATGCTGTTATATTGTATTTTTTAGCGAGATCTATCATCAGATTTTCAGCATAAGTCACTAATGTTCTTACATTCCAACCTAAACGGTTTAAGTCGAACATAAAATAAATGACCATTTGACCAGGGCCATGCCAAGTAACTTGTCCGCCACGATCTGTTTGTACAACTGGAATATTTGAAGGAATTAATATGTGTTCAGGTTTGCCTGCTTGACCCTGAGTGAGTACATCATGATGTTGTAAAATCCATAATTCATCTGGCGTAGATTCATCACGATTTTCAGTCAAGCTTTTCATTTCATGAAAGCGCGCTTCGTAATCTGTTAAGTCGTTATATTGGCGAATGACAAGATTTGGCTTTGAAACAGCATTCAATGTTGATGCATCCTTAAAATACATAAATACAGTTTTATTATAGTAAATTGATGAGACAAAGAGGGGAAATGTTGCATATCAAATTGATATAAAAAAACACGCTCGAAAGCGTGTTTTAAAATTAAAGCGCTGTCTTAATTAAAGGACAAGCTGCTAAGTCGGCATAAAGCTGATGCACTTGCTCTAATGCTTCAAAACGCAATTGAGCTGTAAGAGAGTGATACTTACCTGTGCGTGATGGCTGAGTGTTAAGAGTGTCAGCATCGAAATCAGGGAAGTGTTTAACCAAAATTTCGAGAACAGCAACACGTAAGTCATCGCCTGCCAAACCAATGAGTTTGATAGGATAATCCATTGGGAAGACCCAAAGATGTTCTTGTAATTCGCGAGATGGTGTACGGTCTAACATTGTAGTCCCCCTTTATATCAAACGCCTGCAAGAGTGCAGGCGTTATGTTTCTCTTCATTACTAAATGGAGATGAAAGTTTAATTTTCAAGTCTCCATTCTGTAATCAAAAATTAGTCATTTTCTAGGAATGAACGAAGGTGTTCAGAACGAGAAGGGTGACGTAATTTACGTAAAGCTTTTGCTTCAATCTGACGAATACGTTCACGTGTTACATCAAACTGTTTACCTACTTCTTCTAAAGTATGGTCAGTTGGCATATCGATACCGAAACGCATTTTTAAGACTTTTGCTTCACGTTCAGTTAAGTTTTCTAAAACTTCACGTGTTGCTTCTTTAAGTCCTTCAGAAGTTGCAGCATCAATTGGAGATGTGATGTTGCCATCTTCAATGAAGTCACCAAGATGCGAATCTTCATCATCACCAATTGGTGTTTCCATTGAAATAGGTTCTTTCGCAATTTTTAGAACTTTACGAACTTTAACTTCGTCCATTTCTAAACGTTCGCCTAGTTCTTCAGGAGTAGGCTCACGACCCATTTCTTGAAGTAATTGACGAGATACACGGTTGATCTTGTTGATTGTTTCGATCATGTGTACTGGAATACGAATCGTACGCGCTTGATCGGCAATAGAACGTGTAATTGCTTGGCGAATCCACCATGTTGCATAAGTTGAGAACTTATAACCACGACGGTATTCAAACTTGTCTACCGCTTTCATCAAGCCGATGTTACCTTCTTGAATCAAGTCGAGGAATTGTAGACCACGGTTGGTATATTTTTTCGCAATCGAAATTACCAAACGTAAGTTTGCTTCAACCATTTCTTTCTTAGCACGACGAGCTTTCGCTTCACCAACTGCCATACGCTTAGAAATTTCTTTAATTTCTTTAACGCTTAAACCTAGGTCTTTCTCGATGTCAGCAATCTTTTGTTGGAAAGCTAAAACATCAGGACGAACTTTTTCTAAATAAGGGCGCAATTCAGCAGGTGTTTTTGCAATTTGCTCATCTAACCATGCAAAGTTAGATTCTTGACCTGGGAATGATGTACGGAATTGATTACGATCCATACGACCACGACGAACTGCATAACGCATAGTTTCACGTTCTGAAGTACGAATGTTCTCATGTGTGCCACGAATCATTTCAGAAATGATGTCAAATAAGCGAGGTGTGAATTTGAACATCATGAATACGTCAGCAAGTGCTTCTAGTGCTGCTGCACCTTCTTTGCTGTTACGACCATGTTTTTCGAAAATAGTACTAGCATTTTGCCAAACTTTTTCAAGTTCAGTGAAACGCGCTTTTGCAATTTCAGGATCTGGACCAGACTCACCTTCAGAATCATCATCACTTTCAGATTCTTCATCTTCATCATCGTCAAGTTTAACGTCTTTTGTCGTTTTAGTTGTTGCTTCTTCTGTTTCGAGTTCAGCTTCTTCTTCTAAAACTTCAGGAATTTCTTCATCACTTTCAGGGTCTAAATAACCAGAAAGAATGTCAGCAAGACGACGTTCACCTGTTTCATAATCTTTGTATTCTTGAAGTACGACTTCAACAGCATTTGGCCAGTAAGCGATTGAATGAAGGACATCTCGAATACCTTCTTCAATACGTTTAGCAATACTGATTTCGCCTTCACGTGTTAAAAGTTCAACTGTACCCATTTCACGCATATACATACGAACAGGGTCAGTTGTACGACCTGGCTCATTTTCTACAGAGGCAAGTACTGCGGCAGCTTCTTCTTCAGCTACTTCATCGGCAGCTTCGCTGTTGCCTTCAAACATCGTATCATCAGATTCAGGCGCACGCTCATGTACAGGAATACCAACGTCTTGAAGCATTTGAATAATGTCTTCAATCTGTTCGCTCTCTGTAATAGAGTCGGGTAGATGATCGTTAACCTCGGCATAAGTTAAGTAACCTTGCTCTTTGCCTCGGCTAATCAGAGCCGCTACTTGCGAAGTAGGGGAATTCATATCGCTCATCTTTGCTTACTCTTTGTTGAATCTGTGGCGTGGAAAAACCGTGCATGATAGCACAATTTGCTTCAAATAGCTTTTGAATTGATCGGTCAAACCAAATTTTATTAAAATGTCTGAATTAACAATTGTATATAAATATGGGGCCAGACTTCGTTTTTTCAAGTCTTGCTTCCTGTTTAAGCTAAAATATTTTTGTAATTTTACCATAACAATAATAGCAAATTTCGTAATGAATAAATACACGATATCTAAGAATATTTTCAAGTGTAAAATCGTGAAAAAAAGAAGATAAATTAAATATTTCTTGACAAGTTTTGTAAAGAACGATAAATAGCGCCTAGACCCATTCACTTTTTTCATTCAGAGGTAGTTTAAGTGTCTTCTACAGATTTTGAACTAGACGATAGCTTCAGTAATGATGACGATGTTAATTTCGATGAATCATCAAGTAAAATTAGTGCAAAAGAGTCATTAGAAAAACGTCGTTTGATTGATGAACTACTTGCACAACGCCGCTTAGAGCGCGAATTAAAAGATTTTGATTACGACTTCGACGACGATGACGATTTAGATGACTAAAACCTACAGTAAAGCAAAAGTTAAATGCTATGCTATACATCTTGAATATCTAAGTTTGGATTTGAAATGAGTGCTTTAGATTTAGACCTGTTGAGTGAATATCTAGATGGTGACCAAAACGAATATGGTCTAGATTTCGCAGCAACTCATGGTTTTTTGTGTGCAGTTGCAGTTGGTCCTCAATTTAGCAAATGGCTAGATGAGCTTTTTGATAATAATCAAAAGAAAGTACCTGCTGAAATTATTACGCAAGTGAAAGCTTGGTTGGAAGCTCTTCGTCAAAATTTAGCCAATGAAGAAGGAATTGAGTTTCCTTTTGAAATTGAAGAAGCAGACGTAGAATCGAGCCTTGGTGATTGGAGTGTGGGCTTTGTTGATGCAATGTTCTTAAACGAAGATGCATGGTTTACGCCTGAATTTGAAGATCAATTAATTGATTTGACATTGCCAATGATGGTTTTCAGTGGTGTAGATGAAGAAGATCCACAAATGGAATCTTTCCGTCGTAATGGTCAGTTGATGGATGAAATTGCGGAAGAAATTCCAGATAATTTAAATGAATTGTACTTGATGTATCACACACCAGCTTAATTGAAATATTAAGTTGCTCTAACAGTGACTTATGTATTACTTAAGCGAATTGTTTGATTTTAAAAAAGCACCGAATACGGTGCTTTTTTTTGCAATGATTATTTTAAATTTTGGTAGGTGTGTTTTGCGTACCATCCATAAGCAATCTGAAATATTGCTCCATGTAATGCAACAAGGCAAAGCATTACAACAGCAGCAAGAACTAGGCCTGCATTATCAGCAGATTTTAAAATTTCTTCTGCATTTGGGTTCATTAAAATTAAAAAGAAAATGAAGAAGCTACCAATAATGAGTGCGACAGCGCTACTTCCCCAAACCAGTTGAATTTTTTCTTCTGGCAATGGAAGTCTTAATTCCTTTTTAACAAACTTTCTTGCACAAATAAATGCAGATGCAATTAATGCAGGGAGTAGCGTGATTCCACCCAGGTTTAGAACAAAAATAAGAATTGTGGTTGCGAGTACTAAAGCAATGCTATAAACAGCAGCAAAGTGTTTTAAATAATACGCCATAAATTCCCCAAGCAAAGTTTTAACATTCTAAGTTTTATAAAATTCGAGATTTTCTCTGATTACGACGATACCATATCCAAGCAACAATAATCAGCACGATTCCTATAATGAAATATCCAACTTGACTGAATATTTTCTGCATAAGAGCTTGGTTTTCACCAAAATAGAAACCAATACAAGCAAGGAAAGTTGTCCAAATAATAGTTCCTAAACTGCTGTAAAACATAAATTTCCAAAAAGGCATTCGACTCATTCCAGCAGGTATGCTGATAAGTGAACGTACAGCAGGAATCATTCGTCCAAAGAACACAATTCTATGGCCATATTTTTCAAACCAAGAGAGTGATTTTTTTACATCTTCAGATTTAATAAATAAAAACTTCCCGTAGCGATCTACAAAATTGAATATAGTTTCGTGTTTGAATTTATAGCCAATCCAATACAGTAGCGTGGCTGCAAGTAAAGATCCTATACATCCTGCAATAATAACGCCTACAAGCAGTAATTGATTTTGCGAAGCCGTATAACCCGCAGAAGGCATAATGATTTCAGAGGGAATAGGAGGGAATACGTTGTCTAAGAACATAAGAATGGCTATACCTAAATAGCCAAGTTGTTCCATTATGGAGATTACCCATTCGGTTAAATTCATAATTTTAAGGAAATAAAAGATTAAATTTTTGTGATCACAATATTAATCAATTTTGACCAAAGTGTTGATATAAACTTTTCTTAAAATGTAAGCAAAGCCAATAGGCAACAGACATAAGAATATTAAAAAATAGAAGGTTGCATTTAGATGGTAGGAAATAAATAACGATAAAATTCCGCCAATAACTGCACCCAAAAATACAATCAAAATGTGTGATTTTCTTTCGAGATTATCTTTAAGCTCAAGATATTTATTTTCAAAGTGAAGTTCAGAAAATGCATAGTTAGGATGTAAATTAGGATTGGATGAGTTTTCTATTAATTTTGACATTTCGAGCACCTATCTTATTTTTCTAAATGATTTAAGCGATTAAATGCAGTTCAAAAATTAACTTAGCAAACTAGAATTATGGATAAGGTTTATTCTTGTGGGATTTACAGCATGAATTTGTTGTTAAGATATTTGATTTGTTTGTTTTTGGTTAAGTGCTTGAATTTTAGTAATAAGTTTTAATGTGTTGTCTGGCTTAGGTTTGGTGGTTAAATTTCAATCATATTTTTTATTATTGTAAATGGACTGTAAGAATGTAAAAAAGGGGCAAATAATTGCCCCTTTTTCTGTCTAATTAAAGACGTTTACGTTTTGCTGCCAAAATTTGTGATTGGCGCATACGGAAACCTTCTTTTTGCTTTTCTGTTGTTTTTTCAATGCAGTAAACACAAGAAACGCCATGTTCATAACTTGGAAGCTCAACTTCTTCCGGAAGTAGTGGCCAACCGCAAGCATGACACTTAATGTTTGCGCCTTCTTCCATACCATGAGTAACAGCAGTACGACCATCAAATACGAAGCATTCGCCTTCCCATAAGCTTTCTTCAGCAGGTGTTTCTTCTAAATATTTTAGAACGCCACCTTTAAGATGGTAAACCTCGTTAAAACCTTCTTGTAAAAGTAAAGATGTCGACTTTTCACAACGAATACCGCCTGTGCAGAACATTGCGATTTTCTTATCTTTATGTTGTTCAAGATTTTGTTTTACGTATTCTGGGAATTCGCGGAAAGTTTCCGTTTTAGGGTCAAGTGCACCCTTAAAAGTACCTGCTTTATATTCGTAATCGTTACGTGTATCAATCAAAATAACATCGTCACGAGCAATAAGTTCATTCCATTCTTTAGGATCTAAGTAGTGACCCACTAAGTCACGTGGTTTAACCTCTACGCCTAAAGTTACAATTTCTTTTTTCAGTTTAATTTTCATTTTACGGAATGGTTTATCAGAGCTGTGAGACTCTTTATATTCCATGTTTGTAAAACCTTCATTTAAAAGAAACTGATGAATTGTATCAACAGCATCACGGTCACCAGCAACAGTACCGTTAATACCTTCGCCTGCAACAATAAGAGTACCGCACAGATTGATTGTTTTTACCAAATCTAATAAACGTTGTTGAAGATCGGCTGGATCTTGAACTTCTTTGAACTGGTAAAGCGCTGCAACAACCCAATCAGTGGTCGCTTGCTGTTCTACAGGTGCAAGCTGTTCTACAGTAGCGTTCATGGAGTACTCCAATATATGTAGGATAAAAAATAAGGCGCATATTCTAACCTGAAAAGTCGGAATTGGCGAGAAAACCCATCCGTATTTATGGTTTTTAAATCTGCATGCAACAGGTATGATGCATATTCGAATTCATTCACACGTTACTGTATTTGTATTGGAGTAGGTTTTGAGTACTGATCGTCGAATCGCATCATTAACACCTTGTGCAGGGCGTTGCTCTACGGTATTTGGTGATTCAGTATGTCGTGGTTGTCGTCGCTTTAATCATGAGGTGATTAAGTGGAATACATATTCACTTGAACAGCAAAATGCTGTTTGGCATCGTTTAGATGCACAGCTTGATCAAATTTTAGTGCCAATGCTACCTTTGGCAAATATTGAAGTAGCTGAAAAATTTGTGTTGTCTAAGCGTGTTCGCTTACGTGATGATGCATCAAAAGGGCGTAAGCTTTACCATGCGTTAAAAATTTGTGAAAAAAATAAAAACTTTGCAGATGAAAGTGGATTAGGAATTCAGTCAAAACAAGTAAAAAGTATTTGGCAAGAATTTGAGCGTCGAGTTTTAGCTTTGGCGACTGCTAGTTTTGAAATGGCATTTTTAAGAGCCGATGTCATGAGTTTAAGTTTGCTAAAAGATATGGAAGAGAGCGATTAAGCTCTCTTTTTTTATAGTTTAAAGGTTGTGTACTAAACGATATTGCACAATTTCTTCAATAGTAATGACCGTCAAATGATGTGTTTGAGCATAAGCCAATACTTGAATGCCTGAAGCCATTGTTCCATCAGGATTGGTAAGTTCACATAACACACCTGAAGGTTTTAAACCTGCTAAGCGAGCTAAGTCAATCGTACCTTCAGTATGACCTCGACGTTCTAGAACACCACCTTTACGTGCACGTAAAGGGAAAACATGTCCAGGTCTATTTAGGTCTGTTGCTATAGCATCATCTTTAATAGCAGCTTTTACTGTTGTTGTGCGGTCTTTTGCAGATACACCAGTGGTTACACCTTCAGCAGCTTCAATAGTAATGGTAAATGCTGTTTTAAACTGACTTGAGTTATCTACAACCATTGGTGGAAGTTCTAGATGATCTGCCAACTCATCGGTTAAGCATAAGCAAACAATACCAGAGCCATCACGAATCATACGTGCCATGGTTTCATCTGTTAATGTTTCAGCAGCAACAATTAAGTCTGCTTCATTTTCACGATCAAAATCATCCATAACCAAAACAGGTTTGCCTTGGCGGATATCTTCAAGTGCTTGTTGTATACGTTCTTCTGCGGGTCTTAAGGCAGAAAAGAAAATTTCGGGTTGAATTAAACTAGACATTGAAACGCTCGCGTAAATTTTAAGTACGATTGAACATTTCAGGACGTGTGAAAATAGGCTCGTAGCGAATTCACTTAATATCTTATAAATAATAAAAGATGAATTAAGTGAATAATAAAGTGCTGTCGTCTTCTTTCATCCGGACTATACCGTCGGCTTTGGAGTTTCACCAAATCTGCGTCATGTAAAATTACATTCGGCTCGTGGGCTAAAAGCTTGAGCTTATTACCACCGGTGGGGAATTACACCCCGCCCTGAAGCGATTAAATTTATTATAGCTCTTTTTGTAGAAAGATAGGATGTTTGAAAAGGATTGTAATTTGCAGAATTTGATATAAGTAAAAAAGAAAATCTGGATTGTTCAGCTTTTTAGCATAATGCAGGAAATATGCTATCGTGCTAGCAATATTAAAATTCATAACTCATTCTAACAATGGATAAGACCAAATTAACTCAAAACCATCAATTTTCTCCCTTACTCTTCTGTCATGAAGGAGTACTGCGTTATTTAAATATTTTAGGACTTGCACTGATTGCAGTCAGTTTTTTGTATTTAATCGCAGCGAACTGGTGGATGCTGCCCAATTGGATTCAACTAACAATTCCAATGTTGATTTTATTTTGTAGTGCTAGCGCAAGTGTCTACTTTAGCAAACAGGAGTGGATTAGACAGGGTTTAGATACAGTAGCAGGATTGATGTTGGGCTTAAGTCTGGCTGTAATTGGACAGATTTATCAAACCGGTGCGGATAGTTATTTATTATTCTTACTGTGGTCAGTCATGCTGTTGCCTTGGTTGTATCGTCCGAATATTGGCATTTTTGCCATGTTGTGTATCGTTAGCCAGTTGGCGCTGTATTTGTATTTTAAGCAAAGTTTTTGGATGGAAAGGGCAGAAGGACTTTATCTGCTAGGTCTGAATGTACTCACTGCGATAAGTTTTGTTTTTGCAGTACGTTATTACTCGATACTACGGTTTTTGTTTATTGCATTCATGATCGCCATTTCGATTGGTAGCATGATGCTCTTCATTAATCAATTTCAGCTGATCTATTTAGCTTCATCAATCATTCTTCCTATTACTACGGCTTTCTATTTTTATCGTAAACATCAAGCATTAGAAACAATTTTGCTCATTGCAGGTTTGGCTGCAAGTTTAAGTATATGGATGTTTGAACTGGTAGATGAACAGTTAACTCACTCTGCTCTCGGCTTATTTGTATTAGCAACGCTGATTTTTGGCTGGTTTGCCATGATCAGTTTTGCGTTAAAGAAAATCTTTCCTCAAACTAAATTTTCAGTGATTCCACTAGCACTTGGTGCTTGGATTTCCGGAATTATTCTCGCGACTTTGCTTTTGACCTATTGGGAAGTGTTTTCAATATTGATGGGCATTATCTTTATTGGTATTGCGTGGAGATTGCTAAACAAGCAGCCTTCAGTTTTTATGCGCCAGTTTGCTTATTGTTTGTGGGTATGTGGTCAGGCTGCAATTTTAATTCATACCGGATTGCTTACCGAAAATATGTTTGTGGTTTGGCTTTTGCAATTGGTATTACTCGCTTTGACTGTAATTAAACGAATGCACTGGTTCATTCTTACCTTGCAGTTACTTATTTCTCATGCTTTAGGAATAGCAGTTTTAGCCTTAGAAACTTCTTTTCAGTACGATGATGTTCTGATTCATATTGTCTTAAGTCTTAACTATGTCATTTTTATTGGGCTATTTTTAATGTCTCAATATTGGCAGGCTTCAAACTATCAGAAGAGTATTTATCTTTGGATGATTGCCATGCTAACAGGTTCAGCTATTGTTCAATCTGTGACTGGACTAGAGCGCTGGAAGGGCATTGGACAAATTGGTTTTGATCAAATATTGCTGTTCTATATTCTTCCGAGTTTGCTAATGCTTAGCTTTATTTGGCAAAACAGACAGCAGTTTTCTGAGCGATGGCTATGGCTGATTCCTATCTTTGGTATTTTGTTAATTTTGATAGGTTATTTTGAAATTTTTATCATTATGTTGCTTATGGCGTGGGCTGTAGTGTATCAGCAACGTCTTTTACAAGGGCTATTGATTTTATTGCTGATCTTTTGGCTTTGGATGCTGTATTACAATTTAGGACTTAGTTTTCTTGTGAAGAGTCTGACTATTTTCATTTCAGGTCTTATGGTTTGGCTTGTAGTTTATGGCTTAAAACAGGTAAAGCTGAATCAGATTAGAGGAGATAAAGCATGAACATGAAAAGGTTATTTCCTCTAATTTTAGCTGGGTTCAGTATTTTAATTTTTGTAGGTTTGATTCTGAAACATGAAAATCATTTAGCAAATAGTCAGTCAATTTTTGTTGAGCTTGCTCCTGTCGATCCACGTTCGATTTTGCAAGGCGACTATATGATACTAAATTATGAACTGTATTTTGAGACTGGTATTGATGATGGTGCTGAAGCTTTACAAAATTGGAAAATTTTAGCTTTAGAGAAACACATTCAGAATAAAGCACATCCTTTAAGTTTTGTGTTGTTGGATGAGCAACGTCGTGTGATACAAACCCGTTTTGATGATAATTTTATAAAAGCTGATTCACAGATTTCCTTGCGTTTAGTTTTAAAGAATCCGTCCAATCAATTACAAAATTTATATCCAGCAGCAAATAGCTTTATGTTTGCAGAAGGGTTAGAGCCATGCTACAGCAAAGCAAAATATGCCGAAATTAAAGTAAAAGAAAATGGATTGGCATTATTGGTAAATTTAGTGGATCAGAACTTAAAACCATTAAACTGTGAAAATTCAAAAAAATGGGGGCAGGGTAGCTAGCTAAAATAAATTTTAGTAGAAATGCTTTTCAATAAAAAAGCCCGCATATTGCGAGCTTTTTTGAATTTTGTAGATGCGTATTATGCAACTTGTACAGGAATGCAGTTAGCTGTGTGATTTACAGTATTGTTTGGATTTGCATAAACAAGACGTGGTTTATGTGCATCAGCTTCAGCTTCTGTGAAATCACCAAATGTCGCGATAATCATTAAATCACCAACATCTGCTTGAAGCGCAGCGCCACCATTTACAGAAATAATGCCTGAACCTTCTTCACCACGAATTGCATAAGTGGTAAAGCGCTTACCATTCGTCACGTTCCACATATGAATTTCTTCATATTCACGGATACCCGCTAAATCCAATAGAATACCGTCAATTGCACAAGAACCTTCATAATGTAATTCTGCTTGTGTAACGACGCAACGGTGAATTTTAGCTTTTAATAAACGAGATAGCATGGCTAGCGTCTCCTTAGTTGACCTAAGATTTTGTCTTAATAAACAAATTATTTTGAATGGGTAGTGCATTCATCGAGAGCGCATTTTGCTCTGAAAAAAGCAACAAGGCAAGCATGATTATTCAACAATTTATAGAATGATCAGTTTGGCTTATGGGCATTGATTTGATTCATGGCTTGCTGTATATCACCGTTTACTAGCAACTTAATGCGAGATAAAGCATGTGCAAGAGCATCATCCATTAAAGTTTGTTCGCTGCTTGGTGCTCTGCTTAATACATGACCTGACACGCGTTCTTTAGAACCAGGGTGACCAATACCAATACGTAAGCGGTGAAAGTTTGGACCTGTGTGCGGTACGATGTCACGTAAACCATTATGACCACCATGACCACCACCTGTTTTAAGGCGAATGATACCAGGGTTCATATCGAGTTCATCGTGTGCGATAAGCATTGCTTCTGGAGCGACTTGATAGAATTTTGCGAAGGGAACAACACTTTTGCCTGAGGCATTCATAAAGGTTGTTGGTAAAAGCAGACGAACGTCTTGACCTTCAATATTACCACGACCGCTAATTCCGTAGAATTTAGGATCTGTTTTAAGAGAAATGCCATATTGTTCTGCAAGGCGTTCTACGAACCAGAAGCCTGCATTATGGCGGGTTTGGGCATACTCTTTACCAGGGTTACCCAAACCTACAATCAGTGAAATATTTGACACTAATTTACACCATTAACACTTATGCGCGTTTGAAGTCAGCGTGCATTGGAGTGTTTTTAGCTGGGTGACGTTGTAAAGCTTGGATTTTAACGCTTTCAACTTTACCGTCGATGTTGATTTCAACAACTTCTTCAAAGAAAGCATTGCTTTCAAGAGCTTTAACAAGTTCACGAAGCTCTAAAGTAACTGCTACAGGAGCTGCTTCGCCACCGTAGATGATAGCTGGAACTTTAGCTTGAAGACGAAGGCGGCGGCTCGCACCTTTCCCTTGTACTGCTTCTTCACGTGCTGCTGCGTTTAATACGAAGTTTGCCATGATAGACATCCTATTTAAGTTTAATTGGACTAAATCTGCGACCGATTTAGTACTAGAAAAGCCCTGCAAAAAGCAGGGCTTTGAAAATTCAGCGCTCTATTATAGATAAGAATCGAACATTGCGCTAATAGATTCTTCGTTATTAATACGACGAATTGTTTCAGCAACCATACTTGCTACTGAAACTTGGCGAATCTTACCAAGTGCTAAAGCTTCTTCTGAAAGAGGAATAGTGTCTGTAACAACTAATTCATCAATAACAGAGTTCTTTAAGTTTTCAATCGCTTTACCAGATAAAACTGGGTGAGTTGCATAAGCGACAACTTTGCGAGCACCAAAAGTTTTTAATGCATCAGCGGCTTTACAAAGAGTACCTGCAGTATCCACCATGTCATCAACAATGACACAGTCACGATCTCTCACATCGCCAATTAAATGCATCACTTGTGATTCATTTGCTTTTTGACGACGTTTGTCGATGATCGCAAGATCGATATCACCCATTTGTTTAGCAACAGCACGAGCACGTACTACACCACCAACGTCAGGCGAAACAACCATAAGGTTGTGATGCGACTGTTGGCGTAAGTCAGCTAAAAGCGCTGGCGTACCGTAAATGTTGTCTACAGGAATATCGAAGAAACCTTGGATTTGGTCGGCATGAAGGTCGATCATTACAACGCGGTCAACGCCTACAGTTGTAAGCATATCTGCTACAACTTTTGCAGTAATTGGTACACGAGCTGAACGAGGGCGACGATCTTGACGAGCATAACCAAAGTAAGGGATTACAGCAGTAATACGACCAGCACTTGCACGACGAAGCGCATCAGCCATTACCAAGATTTCCATTAGGTTATCATTGGTAGGGGCACAAGTAGGCTGTACGATGAATACGTCTTTACCACGAACATTTTCAGTAATTTCGACAGCAATTTCACCGTCAGAGAACTGACCTACAGAGGCAGCGCCTAGAGGAATATGTAAGTGACTTACGACTTTTTGAGCGAATTGTGGATGCGCAGTTCCACTAAAAACGACAAGATTGGGCATGAAGCACCCTTGGCGGTTAAGAATGTATGGAATAGATGGCAGGGGTAGCTGGATTCGAACCAACGGATGCCGAGATCAAAACCCGGTGCCTTACCACTTGGCGATACCCCTAATGCGGCAGAACTTTAATATTTTTACAGTTAAATGTCAAGATTAATTAACATTTGAGCAGTAAAGTATTGCTCTGTCTTTTTTGAGAAAATGGCAGGGGTAGCTGGATTCGAACCAACGGATGCCGAGATCAAAACCCGGTGCCTTACCACTTGGCGATACCCCTAAATTTGATAACTGTAAGATGGCAGGGGTAGCTGGATTCGAACCAACGGATGCCGAGATCAAAACCCGGTGCCTTACCACTTGGCGATACCCCTAATACAGTACATCTACAGGTGAGTTAAATGGCAGGGGTAGCTGGATTCGAACCAACGGATGCCGAGATCAAAACCCGGTGCCTTACCACTTGGCGATACCCCTAACAAACTTCAAAATGGCGTAATGGTGATTCTTTCAAACTGCTAACCAAGTAAGATTTACAAGGTGCATTCTTAAGAATATCATCAACATTCATTTTTTCAGTTACCTCAATAAACACACAAGCACCTGTACCTGTAAGTTTTGCTTTACCGAACTGATCTAAGTATTGCATTGCTTCATTCACTTCTGGATATAAATTTCTAGCTAGAGGCTCAAAATTATTTCCAAAATTGGATGGCGTTAACTGATAGGCGCAAAATTTAGTAGGCTTCGTGTCTCTTGTCAATGATTTTTGCGAAAAAAGCAATTGAGTGCTGATAAAACAATCAGGTTTAAGCACAATGAATTTTTTTTGATCTAAGTCTATGAATGTTAAGTGTTCGCCAATGCCTTCAGCCCAAGCATTTAAGCCATGCACAAAAATAGGAACATCAGCACCTAATTTAACACCTAAATCTGCAAGTTGTTCTATTGCTAATCCGCATTGCCAAAGCTTGTTGACCACAATCAGCGTTGTTGCAGCATTGGATGATCCACCACCTAAGCCTGCACCCATTGGAATATTTTTTTCAATAGAAATTTTTAAACCTGTTGGCTTTTTCGCATAAGGTTTTAAAATTTCTGTCGCTTTGAAAATTAAATTTTGCTGTAAATCGACGCTGTTTAGACCATTAATTTGAATTTCATTTAATTCAATTGGTGTAAATTCCAACCAATCATATAAATCTATAAGTTGGAAAATGCTTTGCAATTCGTGATAACCATTTTCACGGCGACCAGTAATGTGCAAAAAAAGGTTAAGTTTGGCAGGCGAGGCAACACGAATCATAGACATACAAAATTAACGGTTTTGAATGATCATTGTAATACGATTTTCTTGTCCAGATTCAAGCGACTGCTTCAAAATTAATTTATTTGGTAGTGTTGCTTGTTCGTTATAACTTAAATCGACAGTCCAATCATTTTCAATAAATTGAGTTGGTCTATTGTTCTCATCTTTTTGAATTTGCGCAGTTGATGTTGCAGGTCGTGCTTGAATCCAGCTCACTAAATTTGTGATTGGTGTTTTCCATCCTGTTGCTTGTTCTAAAAGCTCTTCAGGAGTGTTTGCTGTGACTAAACCTGTATTTGCACTGTTCAGTGTAACTTGACCTGGCTTACCTGAAATTTGTGTTTTTCCAATACCAAGCATGCCACTTAACTCAATATCAAACTCTTGCTGTTCTTGAACCCAGCGGAAAAATGCACTGCCAGATTGTTGCGGTGTGCGAACGCCAATTTTCCCTTGTAAGTTAAATTGATTATTAGCTTCAACCATTTGTGTTGGTGCGCTACCAAGGGGGTTGGTGAATTGCTGACAACCTGTTAAGAAAACTGTGCTTGCAATTAGGCTTAAACTTAACTTTTTAAAAGTTCCCATGTTTTGCTTAACTCTTTTTTATTTGTTGCGGTAATAGTAAAGAATTTAATGGCTCTAATTGAGGATCATTTCGGTGATTTGTTTGTAATTCTTGTAACACCATCTCAAATTGCTGCATTTTACCTTGCATATAAAGTGACATTGCATAACGCACACCAATTTTTACGCTTGTACTTAATTCATATGCTTTTTTAAGTGCTTTTGCCGCTGCAGAAAAATCATTTTGTAAATAGGTGATATAACCCAATGTATCTAAAATTGAAGCTTGTTCAGGTGCAAGGTCTGCTGCATGTTCTGCAATTTGACGTGCTTCTTTTAGGTTTCTATTTTGTAATGCGAGTGTATAAGCATAAGCATTTAAATATGCAGGATTATTTGGCTCAATTTCTAATAAGTTTTGCAGGAGCTTATCTAATTTTTCTTTATCAACATGTGCATCAAGTAATAGAACTTCCGCATAAATGAGTTCAGGGTCATCAGGAATATTTTTAATGGCTTCATCAAGAAGGCGTAATGCTGCCTTTTTGTTGTTCATCATTATTAAAATTTCAGCTTGTGCCTGATACAGAAAACTTGCTTGATGAGGATAATTCACACGTTCTTGTGTTAAAAATCGTAAAGCATCGCTCAACTGATTTTGCTTGGCGAAAATAGAAATCATGCTACGACGTGAAATTGAATATAAACTTCCATCCACCAAGCGATAATAAGCTTTCGCTGTTTCATAATGCTCTTTGCGTTCTGCATTTACAGCTAAATAATAATAAGCTTCATTTTGATATTGATTGGAAGATCGTAATTCAACTAAATATTTTTCAGCTTTTTCATATTCCTTTAAATCAATACTGGTTAAGCCTGCAATAAACAAAGCTTCTTCTTGCTTTGGCCATTTCTTAATAATATTTTCAAGTCTGTTTAAAGCATCTATATTTCTATTTTGCTTAACTAAAAACTTTGCGCCAGCAATTTGAATATCATAGTTATTTTTATATTTTTTACTGGCTTTTTCATACCATGCTAATGTTGCTTGTTGGTCGCCAAGCGCATTTAAAAGATTGGCTTTCATTAAGATATAACTTGTTGCTTTAGGACGTTTTTTTAAAGCTAAATTAATTGTGTCTAATGCATCTTCTAGTTGACCATTTTGAGCTTTAAGACCTGCTATAAGAACTAAAATAGAAGGATTGTTTTTTTCACTACTGGTTTTTAAAGCGCGAATGAGATCTTCACGGTCAGATGCTTGTTCTGGTGAAATACTGGCTAAAATTTCTTCTAGTTCTGCATTTGGATCTATTTTTAAAATTTTATCGAGCGTTTCTGCAGCAAGTTCATATTCATGTGATTTTAGTGCAATATGTGATAAATAGAATAGAGCAGGAACATCTTTGGGTTCTTGTAAAACCCAATGCGTTGCAATTTCTAAGGCGGCACTTAAATCTTCTTGTTCAATGGCAATATTTAAGGCGCGTTGTTTCACAGAAGTGGAGTTGCCTTTAATTGCAAGAACGGTGTAATTGTGTAAAGCAGTCGGAATATCGTGGTATGCAATTGCAAATTCTGCAATCATACTTTGTTTTATCGCATTATTTTTTGAGTTGGCATGATATATTCCTCCAGCTGCATGAAGTTGTGCAACAGAGAACATGCTACCAATGAGTAAGATTGTGGTAGAATATTGCTTGATTCTTACGCCATTTATTTGGCTATTTATTTGACGAATTTTTCTTAATCCAAGTAATGTTTTTATGACACCAATAATCCACAATAGCATAAATTTAGTGAAATGATGATCTGATATGTCTTTCTTTGCATTGGGTGTCAACCATCAAACCGCTTCTGTAGAGTTGCGAGAAAAAATTGCATTTAACCCAGAAAAGTTAAGTGCTTTACTTGCAAGTCAAAGCCATCACGCCGATTTAAATAAAATGGTGGTGGTTTCGACGTGTAATCGTACTGAAGTTTACGCTATGTCCGAGAACGTTGACATGGTGTTAAATTGGCTCGCTCAAGTAAATAGTATTGATGTAAAACAACTTGCAAATCATGTATATCGTTATGAAGATGCCCAAGCTGTTACGCACCTAATGCGTGTAGCAAGTGGTCTTGATTCTTTAATGTTGGGCGAACCTCAAATTTTAGGACAAGTTAAAACTGCTTTGGCTTTAGCAAAAGATTCTGAAACAGTTTCTCCTGAACTTAACCAAATTTTTGAATATGCTTTTTATGCAGCAAAACGTGTTCGTTCTGAAACTGCAGTAGGAAGTCATGCTGTTTCAATGGGTTATGCTGTAGCTCAGTTGGCGATTCAAGTATTCAGTAAGCCTGAAGAATTGACAGTAATGGTAGTTGCTGCGGGCGAAATGAATAGCTTGGTTGCTAAACATTTAGCTGAAATGGGTGTTGGTAAAGTTCTTATTTGCAATAGAACACGAGCAAGAGCAGAAAGTTTAGCGCAAGAAATAGCGCATCGTGTAAATGTAGAAATTATTGAATTTGATCAACTTGCAGAAAATTTACATCGGGCAGATGTAATTTCAAGTTGCACAGGTAGTTTGCATCAAGTTATTCATTTTAAAGATGTAAAAGCAGCATTAAAGAAGCGGCGTTACCAACAAATGTTATTGGTCGATTTGGCTGTTCCGCGTGATATTGATGCCAAAGTTGAAACGCTAGACGGCGTTTATTTATATGGTGTAGATGATCTACAAAGTGTTATTGAGGAAAACTTAGCACAACGTAGACAGGCTGCGGTTGAAGCTGAAGTGATGGTAAATCAGCTTGCAACAGAGTTGGTTACACAGCAAAAAATTAAAGGTGCAGGAAGTACAATTCAGCAATATCGTGAACATGGCGATGTTTTGCGTCAAGAAGAGTTAGCACAGGCTTTATTGCAATTACAAAAGGGCGAAAATGCTGAGAAAGTTTTACAGGAATTTTCACATCGGTTAACGCAAAAGCTTTTGCATCCTGCATCAATTTTATTACGTGAAGCTGCAAAAGCTGAAGATCCTGAAGGATTGGAAGTTTTACAAAATAGTTTAAGTGATGTGATTGAGAAACGTCGTAAACCAAAGCCTTAACGTAATTTAAAATTTTAGAAATATGTTTTAAATAAAAGATCGTTTACTCATCAATTAAAGTAAGCGATCTTTTTTTATCAATCATATAAATTTGATGTTTTAGATTTTTCATTTCAGCAATACTGGTAAACTTTTTCGAACGAATTTTTTGTTGCAAGTATTGATGTTGCAATTTCGTTGAAAAATCTGCTGCGAGCTTATCTGCTTGCTCTGGTGAAGTAGTGTAATCGCTTACATTCGCTTGCTGTAAAATTCTTTGTAATTCAAAGTGGTGATTCGCACATGCACCAAGCACATAATATTTTGCATGTTCAGCATCATCAGGTAATTCATCAAAAATAATATTAAAAATATTCAGGATTTTATAAAGTAATTGATCTTGCGGAATGAGTGCGCGCAAAGGTTCAAAATGAATATACAAATATGGGTGATTCATTAAAATTGCGGCAACATATTCTTCAGCATCAATTTTTGTGCTAAAGCTGAGAGCTGCATCATTATTAACCTGAGGTTGCCATTTACGGTTAAAACCTAATTTTTCACGGAAATATTGTTGTAATAAATAGCGATAAGAACCGAATTTTGGAAGTAGTTCAGTAAGCTGTTTAAGCTCTGCCATTACCTGACTTTTGCCTTCGGGTGTGGTTATATTATGGTTTCGTGATAAATGGCTAAAAATAAATTCAGACATTAGTGGAGCATTTTCAAGCAGGCGCTTAAAGTTTTCAACACCTTCACGTCGAATGAGTGAATCTGGGTCGTGGTCGTTAGGTAATACAAAAAACTTAAGTTCTCGACCATCATTTAATAGCGGTAATGCAATTTCTAAAGTTCGGCGTGCCGCTTTTTGTCCCGCAGCATCACCATCAAATGCAATGGTAATGCGGTTATTTTGCTTAAATAAAATATTTAAGTGTTCTGTATTACTTGCTGTACCTAATGTTGCGACAGCGCCATGAATGCCAGATTGCTGTAACGCAATAACATCCATGTAGCCTTCAACCATTAAATAATCATGTGCTTTTTCTTTGCGTCCTTCATATAAACCATATAAAAGTTGGTTTTTATGAAATACTTCAGAATCGGGGGAGTTGATGTATTTTGGTTTTATTTCATCGTTAAGCGCACGACCACCAAATCCAACAACACGACCTTTTGTATCACGGATAGGGAAAATGACACGATCTCGTAATAAGTCGAAATCACGTCCGCTATCGCTTGTACGAATAAGTCCTAAAAGCTTTAAACCTTCAATATCTTGAGGAAATGCTTTTTCTAAATGTTGCCAATCTTCAGGTGCATAGCCTAAACGCCAAAACTGAATAGTTTTTTCTGTTAATCCACGCTTTTTGAAATATTGCTGTGCAGATTGACTGTTTGGTAATTGGCGCTCGTAAAATTGTGCAATATTTTCCAATAAATCAAAAAGATTACCTTCTTGCGCGGGTGCTTCATCTTCCATTTGGAATTGTTCAAAACCAGCAAAAGGATCGCTTGGAGCTTGAAAGTCCTCAAATGGATCGAAGGCAACAGGCGCACTATTTTCTACAATAGGTGAAGCCGTTTGTTGTTCAGCAGGTTTTGGCGCTGTCGGTTTTTTTGTTTCTCGTTTATAGAGAATTTTTTTAGATTCTTGATTGTCTTTTGGAAGATCAATACCTGTTTGGCTTGATAGATCTTTCATAACCTCAACAAAGTTGCGTCCATCAATATCCATTAAAAAGCGAATGGCATTACCATTGGCTTGGCAACCAAAGCAGTGATAGTACTGTTTGTCTGCATAAACATGGAAAGATGGTGATTTTTCTTGATGAAAAGGGCAACAGCCTGAATAGGTACGACCTGACTTTTTTAATTTCACACGTTGACCAATTAAATCGACAATATCTGTACGATCTAAAATTTGATCTATCGTGTGCTGAGGAATTGCCATAAGTCTTCTATCGGTCGCTATGTTGGTCTAAATCGATTTTGTGTTAATGCGAATATTTTCAGTATGTGATTCATCTACAATCACAATTTAGTCACTGAATTTGAATTTGTCTAGCTTTTAATCATGTTAAAAATAACGATACATGCAAAAGCAAAAGGGCAAGTATGATAACTTGCCCTTGCTGAAAATGCGATGCTTAAGAAGCTTAATTACGCTGTGGATCGTATAAACTTTCATTTGCTGTTGCAGGTGTTGTTGGTTCAACACGATTCGGACGATCTAATAAGCCAAAACTAGCACGATTCAACAAACTTGGTTTGTTTGTATCTTGAGGTGCTTCAATTTCAGTTGCTGTAGATGTTGTTGCTTCACGACCAAATAAACCTAAAGTTGCACGGTTTAATAAGCTACCTTGGTTACGTGCAGCACGCATATTTACAGTGCCATCAGCTTTAACAAGATTTGGTGAGTTCAGTTTAAGAACATCTGCATATTGCTGAGCAAGTTGTTGATCGCCCAATTGCGCATAGCCATTAGACATCATTGCAAGTGCTTCAGGAACTTGCGGTGTATTTGGGTAATGTTCTACAACCCATTGCGCACGCTCAATAGATGCAACCCAAGCTTTACGTTTTTCGTTAAAGCGAGCCGCATTCATTTCAGATTCAGCAAGTTCGGTACCAATAAATTTCATACGTTGTGCTGCATCTACAGCATACGTACTAGAAGGGTAGCGACGAATAAGATCTACAAAGTTTTGATAAGCAACTTTTAAATAGCTGACATCACGATGAGATTGTTTAAGCGAAGTGAAACGAATAAGACCGTCGTAATTTTGCTCCATATTCGCCACACCACGAACATAGTAAGCATAATCAACATTAGGATGTTGAGGATTCATACGAATAAAACGATCTGCTAATGCAAGCGCACCTTCATAATCTTTTTGCTGAAACTTAGCATATAAAAGTTCTAATTGAGCTTGTTGTGCATATTCGCCTGTCGGATAATATGTTTCAATTGCTTCTAAATGTTTTGATGCGTCTGTATATTGACCGCGTTCAAGTGCTTTTTCTGCTTTTTGAATATAAACTTGTTCGCTAGACTGCGGACCTGTATCGACCACTTCTTTTTTTGGATTACTGCTACAACCCACGATTGACGTAGTTATACCAATCGTTAGAGCAAGCATTGTAATTTTATAATGTGGTAGCGACATAAAAATTCCTCTGTTATTCCGGGCAATGAGCTACAATTGCACAATTAAACCACTTTTTTCTGAATGATCAAATGAGCCAAGCACAATCTTCCAATTCAAATACCCCTGAAACTGATTTCCATATATTTGATGATTCTGAGGAAGCAGATAACCATACTTCCGAAGTAACTGCAACACGTTTATCGTTGCAATTTCAACTGGATGAAAGCTATTTAGGGCAACGCATCGACCAAGTTGCAGCCTTGATTTGGAACGATTATTCCAGAGAAAGACTAAAACAATGGCTGAAAGATGGTCATTTATTGGTTAATGGTAACAGTGTTAAGCCAAAGTACAAGTGTGAAGGTGATGAAGTTTTAACATTAAATGTTGAGCTTGAAGCACAAACACGTAGCTTACCTGAAGATATTCCGTTAAATATTATTTATGAAGATGATGAAATTTTAGTCATTAATAAACCTGTTGGTATGGTTGTTCACCCAGGTGCGGGTAATTCAACGGGTACTCTGGTAAATGCTTTGCTTCATCATTATCCAAAATCTTCTGAACTTGCACGTGCAGGTTTAGTACATCGTATCGACAAAGACACAAGTGGTTTATTGGTCGTTGCTAAAAGCTTAGAAGCGCAATTTTCTTTAAGTAAGCAATTGGCTAAAAAATCGGTTTATCGTATTTATGATGTTGTTGTGTATGGCAACATTATTGCAGGTGGCACAATTGATGAGCCAATCAAACGTCATCCTGTAGACCGTGTGAAAATGACAGTATTACCTGGTGGTAAAGATGCTGTTACGCATTACAACGTAAAAGAGCGTTTCCAACACTTCACACGTGTTCAAGCACGTTTAGAAACAGGTCGTACGCACCAAATTCGTGTTCACTTTAGTTATATTGGTTATGGCTTAGTGGGTGATCAAGTGTATATGCCTCGTGTACGTTTACCTGCGGGTTCTTCTGAACTTTTAGCAGATACATTGCGTGGTTTTAAACGTCAAGCATTGCATGCCGCGAAACTTGGTTTAGTCCATCCTAAAACGGGTGAAGACATGATGTTTGAAGCACCGTGGCCTGAAGATTTTGCCCAATTGGTTGATGTACTTCGTACAGAAAACAAAGCGTACTAATCATTTAAAATTTGATGATGATTTTATAAGGGAATTGACATGCAATTTGTTCAAGGCTTACCACAAGGCGTTTTTGTGGGGCAGACAAGAGTGCATCACGAGAAAACATTAAATTCGGAACAGCCTGAATTAGCGGGATTTAATGTTGCATTGCATGTCAATGACCAAGCGCATCGCGTTCAGCAACATCGCATGACTTTGTTAGAAGATTTTGCTGAATTTGGTGTGAATAAAATTACATGGATGACGCAAACGCATAGCACTATTTGTCATACTGTAAATGATCAGATTACTTTCGATGCATTGGTTGGTGATGGTTTGGTTACGCAAGCCAAATCTCATGCGCTGATGATGATGACTGCGGATTGTTTACCTGTGGTTTTGGGAAATGCTGAAGGTTCGGAAGTAGCAAATTTACATGCGGGTTGGCGTGGTTTGGCAAATGGTATTATTGAAAATACCATTGCAACTATGCAAACTAAACCTACTTGGGCATGGTTAGGTGCTGCAATTGGTCAGCCCTGTTTTGAAATTGGTGCAGAAGTTAAAGATGCTTTTTGCTCTAAATATCCTGCATTGGAAAGTGCATTTTTAGCGGGGCAAGTAGCAGGAAAGTTCTATGCAGATTTATACGCAATTGCGCGCTATATTTTGAATCAGCATGGAATTGAAATTGTACTTGGTGGTAATCAATGTTCATATACTCAAGCAGATGAATATTTCTCATATCGCCGTGAAGCAAAAACAGGACGTATGACAACATTCGTCTTTATTCGCTGAAAATGCTAAACTTTCTCCAAATTTTTTGCTTTGATCGATATGTCTATATCTTCTAAATCTCTTGCTATTGTTTATCACAGTCCTTATGGACATACCGCTAAAGTTGCTCGTTATATTGAGCAGGGGGCTTTAGATGCGGGAGTTCGTGTTTCATTAATGAATGTGGAACAAATTGACTGGGATGTACTAGATACAGCCGATGCGATTATTTTTGGCTGTCCAACTTATATGGGTAGCATCAGTGCAGCAATGAAGTTATTTATGGAGCAATCATCAAAACGTTGGTTAGCACGCGCGTGGCAAGGAAAACTTGCAGCAGCATTTACCAATGGTGGTGGTTTAAGTGGTGATAAATTGGCGGTGTTACAGCAAATTAATTTATTTGCTATGCAACATGGCATGCTTTGGTCAGGTTTGCCTCTAATGGCAACAGGGCGTTCAGTTGAAGATGTAAACCGTATGTCGAGCTTTTTGGGCTTAATGACTCAGTCTGATAATGCGCCTGTAGATGTTACGCCACCACAAGGTGATTTGGACACTGCAATTTGGTTTGGTAAACATATTGCTTCACAAATGTTGCGTTTAAACTAAACAAACTAATTCCTAAAACTAAAAAAACCTCCAAATGGAGGTTTTTTTATGCGTATTTTATTTGTGGAAAATACGTGCTTTATCACGTTGCCAATCGCGGTCTTTTTCAGTTGCGCGTTTGTCATGTAATTGCTTACCTTTTACCAATGCAATTTCAAGCTTGGCATTTCGACCTTTCCAATAGCACGCTAAAGGTACGCAAGAATAACCTTTTTGGTTAATTGCACCTTGTAGTTTTTCAATTTCACGACGGTTAAGCAAAAGCTTACGTGTACGTGTTGCTTCAGGAACAACATGTGTCGATGCGCTGAGTAATGGTTGAACCTGCGCACCAAATAAGAAAGCTTCACCATTTTTAAACGTAATATAGCTTTCTACGATGGTCATACGACCAGCACGCATAGATTTAACTTCCCAGCCTTTTAATGAAAGACCAGCTTCAAATTTTTCTTCGATAAAATAATCGTGGCGGGCACGCTTGTTTAGCGCAATTGTTCCACTCGAATTTTTTTTAACTTCTACCTTCGCCATAATCAGTTACTTCCAAACTTATGTCTATTGTGCCCCAAACAAGGGCTTAAAGACAATTGATAAATGTAAAGGTATTCAAGTAATTTAAGGTACTTGTTTAAGATATTTCATAAAAATAACAGGTTTATTCACCTAAAAAATTACTTTTTGATAAAATAGCCATCTGTCACTAAAACAGAGCAAAATGGATGTCTAAAACTCGCGTAATTTATCCAGGGACTTTTGACCCAATTACCAACGGTCATATCGACTTAGTTTCACGAGCATCTAAAATGTTCGATGAGGTCGTTGTTGCAATTGCAATTGGTCATCATAAAAACCCAGTATTTACTCTGGAAGAGCGTGTAGCATTAGCAAAAGAATCTTTAAAGCATTTACCAAATGTAGAATTTCTTGGTTTTGATGGTTTGCTTGTAAACTTTTTTCGCGAGCAAAAAGCGACTGCTGTATTACGTGGTTTGAGAGCTGTTTCGGACTTCGAATATGAATTTCAGTTGGCAAATATGAACCGTCGTTTAGATTCAAATTTTGAAGCTGTGTTTTTAACACCATCTGAACAATATTCATTTATTTCATCGACACTTGTACGTGAAATTGCGCGTTTACAAGGCGATGTAACTCAGTTTGTACCACATGCAGTGGTAGAAGCATTTGAACGTAAGCATAAACAAGGTTGGTAACGTGTCTTTATATATAACTGATGAATGCATTAACTGTGATGTGTGCGAGCCTGTTTGCCCAAATGAGGCAATATTTATGGGAGAAATCATTTATGAAATTCACCCAGATTTATGTACAGAGTGCGTAGGGCATCATGATGAACCGCAGTGTCAGTTATTCTGTCCTGTCGATTGTATCCCGCTAGATCCGAATCATGCCGAAACGCGTGAACAGCTTCAAGCAAAGTACGAAAAACTAACTGATCAAAAAACATCAAGCAATTAGTTCGTATATTTGTTAATATGCGCCTCGAAGTGAGCCAGACGATCGCTGCTGTGGAAATCTCCGTGATTGAAGCAGGGGAGGAAAGTCCGGGCTTCATAGGGCAAGGTGCCAGGTAACGCCTGGGCGGTGTAAACCGACGGCAAGTGCAGCAGAGAGAAGACCGCCTTCATTATGTTTCTAAGCAATTAGAATCGAAGGTAAGGGTGAAAGGGTGCGGTAAGAGCGCACCGCATGGCTGGTAACAGTTCATGGCGAGGTAAACCCCACCGGAAGCAAGACCAAATAGGAATCCATTAGGCATGGCCCATGCTGGATTCGGGTAGGTCGCTTGAGCGCATGAGTGATTGTGCGCCTAGAGGAATGATCGTTCACGACAGAACCCGGCTTATCGGCTCACTTCACTATTTTTTGTACAATTAGCACGGTTAGTGCTTGACGCGAATATCATATCAGAAGATAATGCGCGCACAGTTTACGGCTATGTAGCTCAGTTGGTTAGAGCACCGCACTCATAATGCGGGGGTCACAAGTTCAAGTCTCGTCATAGCCACCATTTTTATAGACCACGTTCCAAAACGTGGTCTTTTTTTATCTAAAATTTGTTGAAAATATTAAAATTTATTTGTGCAATCAATTTCAGCATTATTAATGTGAATGTTATTTTGCAAACTTTGACTATGTTTTAATTTTTCTTGCTGTTCAGGTAAAACAAATATTTTTGAATCCACCCAATTTAATTTTTTGGCAGATACTTTTTGTAATGCGCAATATGTTCCAATAGCTCTGTCTTGCGCTAAACGGTTTTGTTGATCTTCACTTTGATATTGTGAACTTAAAATTTTCTGTTGTTCTTTAGCATAAGCAACAAGCACATGCCTGCTTGAAATACTGAGCAGTGTATTTTGATTGATTGCTGTCGCAACATCTCTCCTAACGCCATTATAGTCAACCATTAGAGGGGAGATTATTGAGCATGCACCTAATAGAGAAACTACAGCGCATATCGTGAATTTTTTCCAAAATTTCATCTTTTTAACTTAACTTTTAAATCATATATTCATAACCTTAATCTCATTTTTTTGATTAAAAAAGTAAAATTAAATCAAAAAATAATAAAAAAGTATTATTTCGTATAAAGACTGAACATTTGATGTGATTAGTGCTTGACGATGAGGGATGAAATTTAGATAATGCGTCCACAGTTTACGGCTATGTAGCTCAGTTGGTTAGAGCACCGCACTCATAATGCGGGGGTCACAAGTTCAAGTCTCGTCATAGCCACCATTTTTATAGACCACGTTCCAAAACGTGGTCTTTTTTTATCTGTAAAAAGCTCAATTATTTTAAGTAAAATAAAATGATTAAGTCATAAAAAAGCCCAAACAGATGTTTGGGCTTTTTTATTGGAAAGGATTAGATTCCAGGTTTCCAACCATTCACAATTGGGTATCTACGTTCACGTGAAAATGCACGTGAAGTAATACGAGGACCAATTGCGCCTTGGCGACGTTTGTATTCGTTGCGATCTACAAGTTTAATCACTTTCTCTACAATGTCTTTATCGAAGCCTTTAGCAATAATGTCATCTTGGCTAGCATCTTCTTCAATGTATGCATAAAGAATCGCATCTAACACATCGTAAGCAGGTAAAGAGTCTTGATCTTTTTGATCTGGACGTAATTCTGCTGATGGTGGGCGAGTGATTACACGTTCAGGAATAACTGGTGTTTCTGAAATGCTGGTACGGTATTTCGCAAGTTCAAAGACAATTGTTTTATACACATCTTTAAGTACAGCAAAACCGCCAACCATATCACCGTAAAGCGTGCAATAACCAACAGCTAATTCAGATTTGTTACCTGTAGAAAGTACAAGGTTACCAAATTTATTTGAAAGACCCATAAGCAATGTGCCACGAGAGCGTGCTTGTAGGTTTTCTTCTGTCGCATCGGCAGGGCTATTACCAAAGAATGGGTAAAGTGTTTGCATGAAGCTGTTTACAATAGGATTGATTTCGGCAATACCAAAAGTAACACCCATGTTTTTCGCTTGTTCTGCTGCATCTTCAACACTAATTTGTGCAGTGTATGTATAAGGCATCATCACGGCTTGTACTTTATCTGCACCAATTGCATCTACAGCAATAGCAAGAGTAAGAGCAGAGTCGATACCGCCTGATAAACCTAAAATAACACCAGGGAAGCCTGAGCGAGTGACATAATCACGTGTTGCTACAACAAGGCTTTGGTAAATTTCAGCCATTGTATCTAAAGCAGGAGCAATTGAACCTTGTTTAAATGCTTTATTTTCAATTTCGTATTCTGTAATAAGAAGTTCTTCTTTGAAGGTTGCTGCTTGAGTTGCAATAGTACCGCTATTGTTCACAACAAAGCTTGTACCATCAAAGATTAAATCATCTTGACCGCCAACTTGGTTGGTATAAACCAAATTGATGTTTAATTGTTTAGCAAGCTCAGACATAGTTGCTACGCGATGCTGTGGTTTACCCACTTCGTATGGCGATGCATTAAGTACAAGTGCAGTTTCAACATTTAATCTCGCAAGTTGTTGTACTGTTGGAAGTGACCAAACATCTTCACAAATTAATACACCAAACTTATGACCTAAATATTCAAATACAAGGTGTTGATGACCTTCGCTGAAATAGCGTTTCTCATCAAACACACTGTAATTTGGCAAGTTTTGTTTGTTATAAATACCTAAAATTTGACCGTCTTTCATAACGGCAGCAGAGTTATAGCGTTGACCATCTTCAGTTTGGTTTACAAAGCCAAAAACCATCACAATATTTTTAACTTGGCTAAGTGCTTTAAAAGCATTTTCGCTACGTTTTGTAAGACTTGGGCGAAGGAAAAGATCCTCTGCGCGATAGCCAATTGTAGATAATTCTGGAAAAACGATTAGATCTGCATTTTGTTTTGTTGCTTCATTTGCTTGATCAATCATTTTTTGAACGTTAGCGTCTATATCACCAACTACTGGAGAGAACTGAGCTAGGGCAATTTTAAAAGATTTCATTTAAATTTAATCCTATTCCTATAGGTTTAAAACACATCTAACCATTTGATTTTATTTTGCTTTAATTTGGCTTTGAGGTGTTTGATGCTAAAAATACTGCCACAAGGCAAAAACCATAATTATTTCACTGAAAAGTATTAAATTTAGCAGTGCAAAAACAGCGCTTTGTTATTTTATATTAAATTAGCAGAGAAGCTAGGGTTTAATGATGTTTATTCGTGGCTAAATGTATTGGCTTGTTATATGCAAAATTAAGGGTGTTGTTTTGATGTTTTTTAGTTCTTTAAAATAATATTCGGGATGCGTTTTAGAAAAATGTCTCGAGCAATATCTCCTTGTTGTTCAATATTGTATGCCCAAAAAGATTTACCCTTAATGATTTGATATTTATAGGGGTTATAATATTTTAAACTTAAGTAATAGGCACTTTGTAATAAAGTACCTTGCAATAGTACGTTTATGTTCTTTTGGTGTTGCAAAATATGCGTCATTTCATGAATGAAAACAGCTTGGAAATTAATATTTTCCTTTGAGTAATCTTCTCTATAAATTGAGTCTTTACTGTGAATATTTCCTTGTGGTGCCATAAAAATATAAGCATGTTGCCAAGGTAAATAGGGTTGATTCATAATTTTGACTTGCTTGTAATTAATTAAATCGCCAAAAACAGAACGACACAAATCAATTTCACCTGCTGTTAGTGATCGAGCTTTAAATAAATCCAGCTTAAGAAGATGAATAAAAAAGGGGAGAAACCTTAGAAAAAGATTCATGGTGTTTGACATGTAAGTTGATTCTTTCACTATAAAAGCTTCAATAAAAACATCAAGTATTGTGGTTATAAATTAGATATAAAAACCAAGCACAAAGGCTTGGTTTTTTATTGCAAGATGATTTATAGCTTAAGAGGCTTCAATATTTTTTGGCTTTTCATCACAATCTGAGATTAGTTTAAGAATAGGTTTTTTCAGTAGGAATAAAACCGCAGCACCAATCAGAAGAGCAATTACACAGCGCATAAATAAGGTAGGCAAATCATGAAGTGAATCTTGAGATACGTGACCACCAATTAAGCCTGCCATTAAATTACCAAGTGCTGAAGCTGTAAACCACAGGCCCATTACCTGACCTCGAATAACAGTAGGTGCTAATTTAGTCATAGTTGAAAGACCAACAGGACTTAAGCAAAGTTCACCAAGTGTAAGTAATAACAGTGTTGATACAAGCCATAACGGAGAAACTAAAGCACCGCCACTCGCAATAACAGATTGACTTGCAAGTACCATAACACCAAAGCCAGCTGCGGCTAAAAACAAAGCAATAATAAATTTAGTAATATAACTAGGGTCTTTATTTGACTTACCAAGTCTTACCCAAAGCCATGCAATAATAGGTGCGAAAATAATAATAAATAATGCATTTATTGATTGAAACCATACTGTTGGAATTTCAAATCCAAAAAGGTAGCGATAAGTAAAATCTTGAGCGAACAAATTGAAAGATGTAGGTTTTTGTTCAAATGCAGACCAAAATAAAGCCGCAACAATAAGTAAGATAAAACAAATCACCAATTGTTTCTTTTCTTGAGTTGTTGTTTTTGAAAACAAGAGAAGATAAGCAAAATAACTAACAATACCGACACATATAAAAATAGTTAAATAGGTGACAAGTAATATTGGATTAATGGTAATAATGCCAAGAGTAACTAGTGTCATTAATAGTCCGCAAAGTACTAAAAAACCTGTAACAATTTTAGGTGCTTTCGGATTGTAATTTGTTGCTTGATTCCATGTGTTTTGAATGCCACGAGCTTCATTAAACTGTTTGAGTTGTGGTATAGAAATAAAACGGAAAATGAGCAAGGCAACTAACATTCCAATGCCACCAATACCAAAGCCCAAATGCCATCCATTATCTTTTACTAATAACCCAGTAAGTAGTGGAGCAACAAATGCACCTAAGTTAATTCCCATATAAAAAATGGAAAAACCAGCATCGCGTCGTGAGTCTTGTGCGGCATATAGCGTACCGACAATAACGGAAATACATGTCTTGAATAAACCAGATCCTAATACAATGAGCACAAGCCCAAAATAAAAGAAAAACGTACCAAAGAGCGCTGTTAATGCAATAGATAAATGACCTAAAGCAATAATAATAGAGCCATACCAAACGGAGCGCGCTTGTCCTAACCAGTTATCGGCAACCCAACCACCAAAAACGGTTACTAAATACATAGAGCCAGCAAATAAACCGACAATTGCGGCAGCAGTAGGTCTATCTAAGCCTAAACCACCATTAATTGTCATTGCAGACATATAAAGAATAAGTAAAGGGCGAATACCATAATAAGAAAAACGTTCCCAAAGTTCGGTAAAGAATAGACCTCTTAAAGGTTTTGGGTGTCCGTAAAATTCCTCATCATATTTTTTGATATCATTAGGCATAAAAAATCCATTTTTCTTTTTAAATTAATTGTTTGAGTTTTGAATATATGGGCTTTTTTATGAGCAGTATGATGCTGAATGGTAATAAATTGATGTGTATTTAATTCAAATTATTACAATTATGTTTCATGTAAGGGAATTCATTTGACTTTGGAATAAATAATACAACCAAAAGGAATGAATTTTTTAGAGTGTAAAAAAGCCACCCAAAGGTGGCTTTTCTTTACTTAGATTTTTCGTGTGTTATGAATTAACCAATCTAAAACCTCACCTGTAAGTGAAGGCGAAAGTTGTTCACGAACAGTGTTGTGATATTGGTTTAACCAAGCTTTTTCCTCTGTAGTAAGAAGATTTAAATCAATACAATCAATATTAATTGGGCATAGTGTAAGTGTTTCAAACTCTAAGAAATCACCGTAAATTGTACTGGTATTTTCTTTTAAGCGGTTTGTGACCAAGTTTTCAATTCGAATGCCGTATTGACCTTCATGATACAAGCCAGGTTCATTTGAAATAATCATGCCTTCACGTAGCTTAGAATACGCATGAATAGGTGCGTAATAAGATAAAACTTGTGGACCTTCATGAACATTTAACGCAAAACCAACGCCGTGACCTGTACCGTGTCTATAGTCCAATTGATGTTGCCATAAATGTTGACGAGCAATTGAATCCAGTAATGGCGCAGCTAAACCTTCAGGATAAACGACTTGTGCCAATGCAATATGGCATTTCAAAACAAGCGTGTAATCACGTTTTTGATCAGCCGATGGTGTACCTACAGGAACAACTCGCGTAATGTCGGTTGTGCCATCTTCATATTGACCACCTGAGTCAATTAGAAGTAATCCATTACCTTGAATATCGCTATAACTTTCAGGTGTTGCGCGATAATGTGGAAGCGCACCGTTGGCATTAAAACCTGCAATAGTCGAGAAACTTAATCCAATAAAACCATCTTGCTCTGCACGATACGCTGTAATTTTCTCATCAATCGTCAGTTCGTTAATTGCTTCATTGTGTTTTAAAGCATTTTCTAACCAATGGAAGAAATGACAGAGCGCAACGCCATCTTTTTGCATTGCGTTGCGAATATGTGCAATTTCGCTTTCGTATTTTTGCGATTTAAATAAAGTGCTTGGATTAATATCGTGATGGATTTTCACCTGAGAATTTAAAGTACCTTGGTGGTAATAAGATACTTTTGCAGGATCAATTAAGACACTAGAAACTTGTAATTTGTTTAGGAAATTTTGGCTTTCTGTATAATCTAAAATAGTGATATTTTCGTTTTTAAAACGTGAAACTAAAGCATCATCAAACTTATTTAAATCACAGAATAAGATAGTTTGTTTGCTGTCGATATAAAGATGAGATAAGAACACTGGATTGTATTCAACATCTGCACCACGACAATTCAGTATCCAAGCAATATCATCTACTGCAGAAATGAAATGTCCTTCAACTTGCTTTGAAGTAAGTGTTTTACGAATTTTCTCGATTTTTTCAGCACGAGATAATGCATTAATACCATCTTTCATTTCATAAACTGCTTGCACAGGTAAGGCAGGGCGGTCTTGCCAAATTTCTGAAATGAGATCGATATTTTCAACAATATTTAAATTATTTAACTTAGTGATACGCTGTAAAACTTCAAATTGTTGAACAGAGACAGTTTGTGTATTCACTGAAACATTTGCATTGGCTTTTAAATTTTGATTTAACCAAGCCCAATGTGATGAGCTTTCATCGCTAGTTAGTTTTTGCAGACTAAAACCAGTATCTTTAAGCTGTGTTTCTGCTTGAACCCAATAGCGACCATCTACCCAAAGTCCTGCAATATCTTGAGTAACTAAGATAGTACCAACAGAACCTGTGAAACCTGTAAGCCACTCACGAATTTTCCAATAGTCAGGTAAATATTCTGACATATGTGGATCAGCACTTAGTGCAATGAAAGCATCAACATTGTGTTTTTGCATGTGCTCGCGTAAGCATTTAAGTTTTTCTGAAGCAATCATTATAAAGTTTCCGTCAATTTAGTTTTATCGTCACTATCTGAAATAAGTTTAAGAATAGGTTTTTTGATGATAAGTAGAACAATAGCACCAATCATTAAGGCAACTACGCAACGTATAAATAAAGTTGGTAAATCTTGTAGTGAATCTTGAGATACATGACCACCAATTAAGCCTGCCATTAAGTTACCAAGCGCTGATGCTGTAAACCATAGTCCCATAACCTGACCACGAATTACACTAGGTGCTAATTTGGTCATTGTTGAAAGACCAACTGGACTTAAACACAACTCACCAAGGGTAAGTAAAAGGAATGTTGAAATTAGCCACCAAGGTGAAACTAAAGCTCCGCCACTTGAAATAACAGAGTAACTTGCAAGTGCCATAAGTCCAAAACCTGAAGCAGCAAGCACTAAAGCAATAATGAATTTAGAAATGTAGCTTGGGTCTTTATTTACTTTGCCAAGTTTTACCCAAAGCCAAGCCATAATTGGTGCGAAAATAATTACAAATAATGGATTAATCGATTGAAACCATACCGCAGGTACTTCATAGCCGAATACATATTTATTTGTGAAATCATTTGCGAATAAATTAAGAGATGTTGCTGATTGTTCAAATGCAGACCAGAATAAAGCAGCAATAATTAATAAAATAAAGCAAATAACCAGTTTTTGTTTCTCTTTTACAGTGGTTTTAGAAAAGAGTAAAAGATAGGCAAAATAGCCAATAATGGTAATGCAAATTATAACAGTCAAATAAGTAACGATTTCAACAGGATTAATGATGATAATCCCTGTTGCTGTTAAGGTAATTACTGCCGCACAAATAGCCAAAAAGCCCATCACAATTTTAGGTGCATGGCGGTTTTGATTAGTTGCTTGTTTCCAAGAGTTATCAATAGTTTTAACTGTGCTGAATTCTGTGATTTCTGGTACCGCAATAGAGCGGAAGATAACCAGAGCAATCAACATACCTAATCCGCCAACACCAAAACCTAAATGCCAACCATAGTCTTTAATTAGGAAACCTGTAATAAGTGGTGCAACAAAAGACCCTAAATTGATTCCCATATAGAAAATGGAAAATCCTGCATCACGTCGTGAATCTTTTGCTTCATATAATGTGCCGACAATAACGGAAATACAGGTTTTGAATAAACCTGAGCCTAATACAATAAGTACAAGACCAAAATAGAAAAAGAAATTGCTAGAAAATGCAGTTAAGGCAATAGAGAGATGCCCTAAAGCCATAATAATTGAGCCATACCAAACAGCACGTGCTTGACCTAGCCAGTTATCTGCAACCCATCCACCAAATACGGTCATGAGATACATAGAACCTGCAAATAAACCAACAATTGCTGATGCAGTAGGGAGATCTAGTCCTAAACCGCCATTAATTGTCATTGCAGACATATAAAGAATGAGAAGAGGGCGAATGCCGTAAAAAGAAAAGCGTTCCCAAAGTTCTGTGAAGAATAATCCTCTGAGTGGTTTTGGGTGTCCGTAGAAAGCTTGATCGTATTTATTTACATCTGGCTGCATATAAAGTCCGTTTATATTTATTGAATTCCATATGGAAATTCGAATATATGGGCTTTTATATGTGCGGATTGATGATGAATAGTAATTAAATGATGTGTAATTAATACAGATTATTGCGTTTATGTTTCAATCTAAAGAATCTATTTGACTTTGGAATAAATAGTATTAATAAAAAGAATGAATTAATTTTAAGCATAAAAAAACCACCCAAAAGGGTGGTTTTTTCAACGGAGTTCGAATTAACGAACGATATCGCGTTGAACTTCGCCAGTGTAAAGCTGACGAGGACGACCGATTTTGTAAGGACCGCTGTGCATTTCTAACCAGTGGCTAATCCAACCAACAGTACGTGCAAGAGCGAAAATTACAGTAAACATTTCTGTTGGGATACCAATCGCTTTAAGGATGATACCTGAGTAGAAGTCTACGTTAGGGTATAGGTTACGTTTGATGAAGTATTCGTCAGAAAGAGCGATACGTTCAAGTTCCATAGCTAAAGCTAATTGTGGATCGTTGATACCAAGTGCGCTTAACACTTCGTCGCAAGTCTCTTTCATTACTTTCGCACGTGGATCGAAGTTTTTGTAAACTCGGTGACCGAAGCCCATAAGTTTAACTTCTTTAGTTTTCACTTTTTCCATGAAGCCAGCAACATTTTCTACAGAGCCGATTTCATCAAGCATCTTAAGAACAGCTTCGTTCGCGCCACCATGAGCAGGCCCCCAAAGCGCAGAGATACCAGCAGCGATACATGCATATGGGTTTGCACCAGTAGAACCAGCTAAACGTACTGTTGACGTAGATGCGTTTTGTTCGTGGTCAGCATGAAGCGTGAAAATACGATCCATTGCTTTAGCAAGAATAGGGTTAACTTTGTAATCACGATCTGCTGGAGTAGCAAACATCATGTACAAGAAGTTTTCAGCGTAGCTTAAGTCATTACGTGGGTAAACGAATGGTTGACCAACAGTGTACTTGTAGCTCCAAGCTGCCAATGTAGGAATCTTAGCAATTAAACGAATTGCTGTGATTTCACGGTGGTTAACATCTTCGATGTCTAAGTTGTTGTGATAGAACGCAGAAAGCGCACCAACAACACCAACCATTATAGCCATTGGGTGAGCATCACGACGGAAACCGTTGTAGAAGCGGCTAACTTGATCGTGAACCATAGTGTGGTTACGAACTTTAGCGTCAAATTCTTCTTTTTGTGCAGCAGTTGGAAGCTCGCCATTTAATAATAAATAGCAAGTTTCTAAGTAATCAGCTTTAGTAGCTAACTGGTCGATTGGGTAACCACGGTGTAAAAGAATACCTTTGTTACCATCGATAAATGTGATTTTAGACTCACAAGAAGCAGTAGCCATAAAACCAGGATCAAAAGTAAAGTGACCTGCGGCCAATACATCTTTAACGTCGATTACATCTGGGCCCAATGTACCGCTGTAAATTGGTAGTTCAATTTCTTTGCCATCAAGTTGTAAAACAGCTTTTTTGCCAGTTGCTTCAGACATTCAATAGATCTCCTGTCCTGGTGAATGTTAGTCTGATTCTAAAAGTTCATCTTTTAATACATGAATCAAACGGATCGAAAATTGCTACAAGATTAGTAGCTACTGAAAATTTGTCAATTATACTTAGGGCTAAAAAGAGGCTGACAAATCATTGTTTCGTCAAAAAGCCAACTTAATAAAAAACATAATAGAATCACAGTATCGGGGCAATATAATATGTCAAATCTAAAGAGAAATGCAGAAAAAAATAAGCTGATTTAATTTAATTGTAAGGAATTATACGGGTTTAATTCATGTGGCTTTGTATATAAGTAAATGGCTAAATCGCGTAAAAGATTATAATTTTCGTAACTTACATTAAATTTTTAATCTAAAACATTAGATAGATCACTATAAATAAAATGATATAAGCATCCTTTTTTAATGTACTGATTGGTTAAAAAATAGATGGTTGGGTTGATTGAAAAATGAACTCGGATTAAAAAATAATCAAAAATATGAGTCATTTGACACCTAAAATACCGAGGAAATAGGTGCTAGGTTTAATTTGAATAATTAAGTTGTTATTAATATTCAGGATATTTGATAATTTTGATCAATAGCTTTGCAATATTTAATTTAAAAATAATGGGTTGATAAAAATTTTGCTGTACCTTATGGGAAAAACCAATCTCATTCCAATTACATTCATCTTTAGTCGTAGTTATGGTTAGGTTAGGTATGTAATAAAAATACTGAAAAAGCCGTTTATTTAGCTGTAAACCTAGGTAAATGCAGGCTTTGGGTGCTTTTTGATATTCAAATAGGTGAATTTTATACTATTTGAGATTTTGTTAATGATTCTTATTTATAGATATTTGCTTGAAATGGGCTTGAGAGCCGTTTGTAATTTGAAACTTGACGTTTTATAATTCAGTGTCGTTTTTAATTTAGGCAAAAGCTTGCCTATCTATGCCAGCTTTCCTTCGAACTAATTCCAACAAACTCCGGATGGAGTTTTTACTTACAGGATGCCCGCTGTGAAAAGCAACAGACCTGTCAATTTGTCCATGGGTCAAGTTTTAGAAGTAAACTTAAAATCCCCTGTGGCTATTGCATCAATTTTACACCGTCTTTCAGGTGTCATCGTATTTTTACTCGTTCCGGTACTTTTATGGATCTTAGACAAATCTTTGTCTTCTCCAGAAGGTTTTGCACAAGTTCAAGCTGTCTTCGATAGTTTTATTGTGCGTTTCATCGTATGGGTATTTGTAGCTGGCTTAATTTTCCACTTTATTGCTGGTATCAAGCATTTACTTGCTGATCAAGGCATTGCAGAAGAACTGCAAAGTGGTCGTGTTGCAGCTACTATTTCATTAATCTTGTCTGCAATTGGTATTGTTGCAGCATTTGTATGGATCGTACTCTAATGAAAAGTGCTACAGGTTTTACGGGTTCAGGTTCTCGTGATTGGTTTATCCAACGCGTAAGTGCTGTTGTATTAGCTGTTTATACCGTAGTGGTATTAGGTTGGATTCTGTGTAATGGCGGATTCAACTTTGAACAGTGGTACGGTTTTATGATGACAACACCAATGAAGATTTTATCTTTATTGTCAGTCTTATCTCTTGTTGCACATGCATGGATCGGTATGTGGCAGGTTTTCACGGATTACGTGACGACTCGTCAAATGGGTCCTTCTGCAAATGGTTTGCGTATTGTACTAACTTCAGCAGTAATTATTGCTGTATTGGCATACGCAATCTGGGCAATCCAGATTTTTTGGGCGAATTGATAGGAAACAATCATGGGCGCTATAAACCCTAAAGAAGATTACACAAATATTCCACACGAAACTTTCGATGCAGTCATCGTTGGTGGTGGTGGTTCAGGTATGCGTGCTTCTTACCAACTTGCTCAAGCTGGTTTGAAAGTTGCGGTACTTACTAAAGTATTCCCAACACGTTCACACACTGTAGCTGCTCAAGGTGGTATTGGTGCATCTCTTGGTAACATGCAAGAAGATAATTGGCACTACCACTTTTACGATACAGTAAAAGGTTCTGACTGGTTAGGTGACCAAGACGCAATCGAGTTCATGACTCGTGAAGCACCTCAAGTTGTTTATGAACTTGAACACCTAGGTATGCCATTTGACCGTAACGCAGACGGTACAATCTACCAACGTCCGTTTGGTGGTCACTCTGCAAACTACGGTGAAAAAGCAGTTCCACGTGCTTGTGCTGCTGCTGACCGTACAGGTCACGCACTTCTTCATACGCTTTATCAAAGCAACGTGAAAATGGGTACTCAATTCTTCGTTGAATGGATTGCATTAGATTTAATCCGTAACGAAGCAGGCGATGTACTTGGTGTAACAGCAATTGACCAAGAAACTGGTAAAATTGCAGTATTCCAAGCAAAAGCGACTTTATTTGCTACTGGCGGTGCTGGTCGTGTTTACCGTGCATCTACAAATGCTTATATCAACACTGGTGACGGTCTTGGTATGGCAGCTCGTGCAGGTATTCCATTGCAAGATATGGAGTTCTGGCAATTCCACCCAACGGGTGTTGCGGGCGCAGGCGTATTGTTAACTGAAGGTTGTCGTGGTGAAGGTGCAATCCTTCGTAACGATTCAGGCGAGCCGTTCATGGAACGTTATGCTCCGACACTTAAAGACTTGGCTCCACGTGACTTTGTATCACGTTCTATGGACCAAGAAATTAAAGAAGGTCGTGGTTGTGGTCCTAAGAAAGACTACATCTTGCTTGATATGACGCACTTGGGTGCTGAAACAATCATGAAGCGTCTTCCATCTGTATTTGAGATTGGTAAGAAGTTCGCGAACGTTGATATCACTAAAGAGCCGATTCCAGTTGTACCAACAATCCATTATCAAATGGGTGGTATTCCTACGAATATTCACGGTCAAGTGGTTGTGCCTGAAAGTGTTGAGACAACTCCATTTAAAGCGCATTACGATAAAGAAAATGACGTTTATTCTACTAATGCAGAAGGCCGTGACTTCACTAAACCAGTGAAAGGTTTCTATGCAATCGGTGAATGTTCATGTGTATCTGTACATGGTGCAAACCGCCTAGGTACCAACTCACTTCTTGACTTAGTTGTATTTGGTAAAGCTGCTGGTCAACACATTATCGATTATGTGACTAAGCATCACGGTGATGAGTACGAGCCACTTCCTACAACTGTACTTGAGCAAACTGTTGCACGTATTCGTGCATTGGATGAATCGACTTCAGGTGAAAATGCTCAAGACGTTGCTGATGCAATTCGTGATATTGTTCAAGACCACGCAGGTGTATTCCGTACAACTGAGTTGCTTGAAAAAGGCGTAAAAGAGATTCTTGCAATCGAGCCACGCGTACGTAACATTCATTTGAAAGATAAGTCTAAAGTATTCAACACTGCACGTATTGAAGCTCTAGAAGTTGAAAATATTTATGAAGTTGCTAAAGCGACCTTGATTTCTGCTGCTGCTCGTAAGGAGTGTCGTGGTGCGCATACAGTGGTAGATTTCGAATTACCACCTGATCATGCAGATTATCCGTACGGCCGTCGTGATGATGAATGGATGAAGCATACTTTATGGTTCTCTAGCGATAACCGTCTTGAGTATAAGCCAGTTCGTTACCGTCCATTGTCGGTTCAGGCTATTCCACCTAAACCACGTACATTCTAATTAGGAGAGTTGAGATGAGTAGAGGTACTCGTACATTTAATATCTACCGCTACGATCCTGATAAGGATGCAGCACCGTACATGCAAACTTTTAAGCTTGAGTTGACTGATAAGCATCGTATGTTGCTTGATGCTCTTCTTGCGCTAAAAGTACAAGACGAAACATTAACATTCCGTCGCTCGTGCCGTGAAGGTATTTGTGGTTCTGATGGTGTGAACATTAATGGTAAAAATGGTTTAGCGTGTCTTTGGAACCTAAACGATTTACCAGAAGTGATTACAGTTCGTCCTTTACCTGGTTTGCCAGTGGTTAAAGATTTAGTTGTGGATATGAATCAGTTCTACGAACAGTACAACAAAATTCATCCATTCCTAATCAATAATCAACCTGCGCCACCTAAAGAGCGTTTACAATCTCCAGAAGAGCGTGAACACTTAGATGGTTTGTATGAATGTATTTTATGTGCATGTTGTTCAACTTCATGCCCATCATTCTGGTGGAACCCTGATAAATTCTTAGGTCCATCTGCATTGTTAAATGCATACCGTTTCATTATTGATTCGCGTGATACAGGTACACAAGAGCGTTTGGCTCGTCTTGACGACCCATTCTCTCTATTCCGTTGTAAAGGTATTATGAACTGCGTATCTGTTTGTCCTAAAGGTTTGAATCCTACAAAAGCTATTGGTCATATCCGTAGCATGATGTTTGATCAAGCTGGCTAATTTTGGCGCTAAAAAAAAGCACACTTTCGGGTGTGCTTTTTTTTTAATATATAAGTAATAAAATGATACAAAAGTTTTGGTGATCTTATAGTAATTTACTCCTAATTAAAGGAAGGTAGTAGGTGATCTATTTAGTTATAAATTAAAGTGAAATTTACAGTTGTACTGAAAGTTAAAATTTGAAATGTTAATATGAAGGGGTTTGAGGGCGATTTTTATTGAGAAATACGAATAAAATTTATTATCAAAATTTAATAATTTAGAGCTTGATTTGCAAAATGTAAAACCCCATATATTAGGGTGGATTATATGTATTGTATTTAGCCAATTTATGAAAGGTATATGTCAAAAAAATCAATTCAAGTCGAAAGTTCGTGTTAAAATAACTCGCATCACTATATTTGAAAAAAATGCATATTTTATGTGTGAAATTTAATCAAAATAGGGGTGATTAATCGTTAATAAATATAATTGCTTTAGAAAAACAAACTTAAAAAGTTATTTTTTCTAAGTCAGTTTGCAGAAAATTGCTCGGTATCGCCGAGTATATGTGAGTGATGATGCCGCTGAGGGCGTTATGATTCATTGTTTACATTAGAGTTATCTAATGTAGTGATAACGCCTCAAAGGTTACGCCTAAAGGGGAGTAATGTAGTGTCGCCAATTTGACATTACAAATCATGGGTTTTGCTGTCAAAAGCAACCTGTAAATATTTTTGCAATAGGAAATGGGTCCAAAAATGCAAGAAGTTGTTGACGCTTCGCGTCTAGACACTGAACTTTCCGCTGATAGTGCAGCGTATATTGAAGAAATTTATGAGCAGTATTTAACGGCTCCAGATTCAGTTGGAGAAGATTGGCGTAAATACTTCGATAAATTTCCAAAAGGTGATCAACCACATAGTAATGTGCGCGAGCAATTTCTATTATTAGGTCGTAACTCAAATCGTATTCAGTCTGTTGTGCAAAGTACAGTGAGTTCTGAACATGGTCAGCGTCAAATTGGCGTGTTACAACTTATTGCTGCGTACCGTAACCGTGGTCATCAAAAAGCGAAGTTGGATCCATTAGGTTTGGCTAAACGTGAAGATGCTTATGACTTAGAATTAGGCGCTCATGGTTTAACTAAATCTGATTTAGATACAGTATTCAATACAGGTAACTTAGAGATTGGCAAAACAGAAGCTACTCTGGGTGAAATTGTTGATGCAATGGAAAAAATCTATTGCGGATCAATTGGTGTTGAATATATGCACATTGTGGACACCAAAGAGAAGCGTTGGATTCAACAACGTCTTGAAAGTGCACGTGGGCAATTCGGACTTAATGCGGATCAGAAAAAGCACGTTTTAGAACGCTTAACTGCTGCTGAAGGTTTAGAAAAATATTTAGGTAATAAATATGTTGGCGCTAAACGCTTTGGTGTAGAAGGCGGTGAGTCTTTCATTCCAATGGTAAACGAACTTATTCAACGTGCAGGTGCTGTAGGTTGTAAAGAAGTTGTTATTGGTATGCCACACCGTGGTCGTTTAAACCTTCTTGTTAACATCATGGGTAAAAACCCAGCTGACCTATTTGGTGAGTTCGAAGGTAAATCTCTTCACAAGAAAGGTTCTGGTGATGTTAAGTACCATCAAGGTTTCTCATCTAACGTAATGACTCCAGGTGGCGAAGTTCACTTAGCATTAGCGTTTAACCCATCACACTTAGAAATCGTTGGACCTGTAGTTGAAGGTTCTGTACGTGCTCGTCAAGTGCGTCGTAAAGACATTGGTGGTGATGATGTACTTCCAATTATCGTTCATGGTGATGCTGCATTTGCTGGTCAAGGCGTAAACCAAGAAACGTTCCAAATGTCACAAACTCGTGGTTTCACAGTAGGTGGTACAGTTCACATTGTTGTAAACAACCAAGTGGGCTTCACAACTTCAGATCCACGTGACGCACGTTCTACAGAATACTGTACTGATATTGCAAAAATGATCCAAGCGCCGATCTTCCATGTAAATGGTGATGATCCTGAAGCTGTGATTTTTGTAACTCAATTGGCACACGATTTCCGTCACACATTCCGTAAAGATGTTGTGATTGATATGTTCTGTTACCGTCGTCGTGGTCATAACGAAGCGGATGAGCCAGCTGCAACTCAGCCAATGATGTATCAAGTGATCAACAAAAAAACGACGACTCGTACTTTGTATGCTGATCAATTAGTACAAGAGAAAGTATTAGACCGTGAAACTGCTGATCAAATGATCGAAGATTATCGTGCTGATCTTGAAGCAGGTCGTCATGTTGCGAATGCATTGGTATTAGAACCAAATACAAAAATGTTTGTAGATTGGTCTCCATATGTAGGTCATGACTATACAGACGTTTGGGATACAACTTTCCCGATCGAGCGCTTAAAAGAGCTTGGTACAAAAATGCGTGAGCTTCCAGAAGGCTTCGTAATGCAACGCCAAGTATCAAAAGTGATTGATGATCGTTTGAAAATGCAAACAGGCGAAATGCCTCTAAACTGGGGTGCTGCTGAAACTTTAGCTTATGCATCTATTTTAGATGAAGGTTTCTTGCTTCGTTTAACAGGTGAAGATGTTGGTCGTGGTACGTTCTCACACCGTCATGCAAAATTGCATAACCAAGTAGATGGTTCTACTTACATCCCACTTTGCAACTTAAAAGAAAACCAGCCACGTACTGCTATTTATGACTCATTATTGTCAGAAATGGCTGTACTTGCATTTGAATATGGTTATGCAACAACTCTTCCTAAGAGCTTGATCATTTGGGAAGCTCAGTTTGGTGACTTCGCTAACTGTGCACAAATGGTTATTGACCAATTCATTTCATCTGGTGAAACGAAGTGGGAACGCGCATGTGGTTTAACAATGCTTCTTCCACATGGTTTTGAAGGTCAGGGTCCTGAGCATTCTTCAGCACGTTTAGAGCGTTTCTTACAGCTTTGTGCAGAAGACAACATGCAAGTGATTACACCGACTACACCAGCACAGATTTATCATGCTTTACGTCGTCAAGCACTTCGTCCAATTCGTAAACCGTTGATCGTGACTTCACCTAAGTCATTACTTCGTCACAAGTTAGCAACTTCTACTTTAGAAGAGCTAGCAAATGGTTCATTCCAAACTGTGATTGATGAAATCGACAACATCAACAAAGCAGACGTAACTCGTCTAGTACTTTGTGGTGGTAAGGTTTACTACGACTTAGTTGAAAAACGTCGTGAAAAAGAATTGAACAATACAGCTATCGTTCGTATTGAACAGTTATATCCATACCCAGAAGCACGTCTTGCTGAAGTTCTAGCACAATATCCAAATGTGAAAGAACTTGTTTGGGCTCAAGAAGAGCCTAAAAACCAAGGTGCTTGGTTGTTCATTGCTCCTCGTTTATATGACGACGTAATGAATGCTGGTAAACAAGTACGTATTAGCTATGCGGGCCGTGAAGCATCTGCTGCACCAGCGTGTGGTTCACCATATTTACATGCAAAACAACAAGCTCAGCTCGTAAATGATGCTTTAGCGATCGTAGAATAATCAGGAGATTCTAAAATCATGGCAACCGAAATTAAAGCACCTGTATTCCCAGAATCAGTTGCGGATGGAACTATCGCAACTTGGCACAAACAACCAGGTGAAGCAGTATCACGTGACGAAGTAATCTGTGATATTGAAACAGATAAAGTTGTTTTAGAGGTTGTAGCTCCTGCTGATGGCACAATTGCATCTATCATCAAAGGCGAAGGCGATACTGTTCTTTCAAATGAAGTGATTGCTCAGTTTGAAGAAGGTGCTGTTTCTGGCGCTGCTCAAACTCAAGCAGTTCAATCTGAAGAGAAAGTAGAAGTTGCTGCATCTCAAACTCAAGCAGGTGCTGCACCTGTTGTTGAGCGTGCTCAAGCTGTTACAGATCAAGCTCCTGCAGTTCGTAAAGCATTAACAGAATCTGGTATTGCTGCTTCTGATGTTGCTGGTTCTGGTCGTGGTGGTCGCATCACTAAAGAAGATGTTGCAAATCATCAAACTAAACCTGCTGCTGCACCTTTAAGTGTTGCTGTTGGTGAGCGTATCGAAAAACGTGTTCCTATGACTCGTCTTCGTAAGCGTGTTGCTGAACGTCTTCTTGCTGCAACTCAAGAAACTGCAATGTTAACGACTTTTAACGAAGTTAACATGAAACCAATCATGGAAATGCGTGCTCAATATAAAGATGCTTTTGAAAAGCGTCACGGTGCACGTCTTGGCTTCATGTCATTCTTTGTTAAAGCTGCAACTGAAGCACTTAAACGCTACCCAGCTGTAAATGCTTCAATTGATGGCGAAGATATTGTTTACCACGGTTTCTATGACATCGGTGTAGCTGTTTCTTCTGAGCGTGGTTTAGTAGTTCCTGTATTACGTGATACAGATCGCATGAACTATGCTGAAGTTGAAAACGGTATCCGTGCTTACGCTGCGAAAGCACGTGATGGTAAATTGGGTATTGAAGATATGACTGGCGGTACTTTCACTATTACTAATGGTGGTACTTTCGGTTCATTATTATCTACTCCAATTTTGAACACACCACAAACTGCTATTTTGGGTATGCATAAAATCCAAGATCGTCCTATGGCAGTAAATGGTCAAGTAGAAATCTTGCCAATGATGTACTTGGCACTTTCTTATGACCACCGTTTAATCGATGGTAAAGAAGCTGTAGGTTTCCTTGTAGCAATCAAAGAATTGTTAGAAGAGCCAGCACGTCTTATCCTTGATCTATAATTTATAGTTCTTAAGAATAATCAAAACGAGTTCAGGGCGATCCTTTGAACTCGTTCTTGGAGATACAAATGTCTCAATTCGATTTAGTTGTAATCGGTGGTGGCCCAGGTGGCTACGAAGCAGCAATTCGTGCAGCTCAACTTGGTTTTAAAGTTGCGTGTATCGAAAAGCGTATTCATAAAGGTAAACCTTCTTTAGGTGGTACTTGCTTAAACGTAGGTTGTATCCCTTCTAAAGCTTTACTTGACTCTTCTCATCGTTATGAAGATACAGTTCATCATTTAGATGATCATGGTATTACGACTGGTGAAGTTAAGTTCGATCTTGCTAAACTTTTAGCGCGTAAAGACAAAATCGTTGACCAATTAACTGGCGGTATCGATCAGTTATTAAAAGGTAACGGTATTGAGTGGTTAAAAGGTACTGGTAAATTACTTGCTGGTAAAAAAGTTGAGTTTGTATCTCACGAAGGTGAAACTCAAATTTTAGAGCCTAAATACGTAATTCTTGCGACTGGTTCTGTACCTGTGAATATTCCAGTAGCTCCTGTAGATCAAGACATTATTGTTGATTCTACTGGTGCGTTAGAATTCCAAGAAGTGCCTAAGCGTTTAGGTGTTATTGGTGCTGGTGTTATTGGTCTTGAACTTGGTTCAGTTTGGCGTCGTCTTGGTGCAGAAGTTGTTGTATTTGAAGCAATGGATGCATTCTTACCAATGGCTGATAAAGCTTTGGCAAAAGACTACCAAAAGCTTTTAACTAAGCAAGGTTTGGATATTCGTGTTGGCGCTAAAGTTGCTGGTACAGAAGTTAACGGTTCTGAAGTAACTGTTAAGTACACGCAAGGTGGTGAAGACAAAACTCAAGTATTCGACAAGTTAATTGTATGTGTAGGCCGTCGTGCTTATGCTGAAGGTTTATTGGCGGATGATTGTGGTATTAAATTAACTGAACGTGGTTTAGTTGAAGTGAACGATTGGTGTGCTACTTCTGTTGAAGGTGTATATGCAATTGGTGACTTAGTACGTGGTCCAATGCTTGCTCATAAAGCAATGGAAGAAGGCGTAATGGCTGTTGAACGTATTCACGGACATGCTGCTCAAGTTAACTACGACACAATTATTTCTGTAATTTACACACACCCTGAAGCGGCGTGGGTAGGCTTAACAGAAGAGCAAGCGAAAGAAAAAGGTCATGAAGTTAAAACTGGTCAATTCGGTTTTGCTGTAAATGGTCGCGCTTTAGCTGCTGGTGAAGGTGCTGGTTTCGTTAAGTTTGTTGCTGATGCAAAAACTGATCGTTTACTTGGTATGCACGTAATTGGACCTGCTGCGTCTGATATCGTTCACCAAGGTATGATCGCACTTGAATTTGTTTCATCTGTTGAAGATCTTCAATTGATGACGTTTGGTCACCCGACATTCTCTGAAGTAGTTCATGAAGCTGCTTTAGCGGTTGATGGTCGTGCCATTCACGCGATTCAGCGTAAACGTAAATAAATAAAAAGAGCGGCTTCGGCCGCTCTCTTTACATTTGGTGGTTGTTTTAACTTGAACAATCATCTAAAAATATAAAAATAAATTTTGATAAATGCTAATGCTTACTGCATAGCAGTATAAGTATTAGTGACCATAAAAACGTGAAAAGTAGTAGAAGGTAAATAATTAAATGAATCTACATGAGTATCAAGCAAAGGCTCTATTAAAAAAATATGGAATGCCTGTTCAAGAAGGCATTATTGCAACGAATGCAGAAGAAGCTGTTCAAGCATTTGAGAAGCTCGGTGGTAAATTTGCTGTAATGAAAGCTCAAGTACATGCAGGCGGACGTGGTAAAGCAGGTGGTGTTAAGGTTGTTAAATCTGCACAGGAAGCTCGTGATTATGCTTACAGTATTATTGGTACACGGCTTGTTACTTATCAAACAGATGCAGATGGTCAACCTGTAAATAGCGTACTTGTTGCAGAAGATGTATATCCTGTTGAGCGTGAATTATATCTTGGTGCTGTAGTTGATCGTTCAAGCCGTCGTGTGACTTTCATGGCATCAACCGAGGGTGGTGTTGAAATTGAGAAAGTTGCAGAAGAAACACCAGAAAAAATTATTAAAGTAGAAGTAGATCCTTTAGTTGGATTGTTGCCATTCCAAGCACGTGAAGTGGCTTTTGCATTAAATTTAAAAGATAAGCAAATTAATCAATTTGTAAAAATTATGACAGCAGCTTATCAAGCATTTATTGAAAATGATTTTGCATTGTTTGAAATTAACCCGCTTTCTGTTCGTGAAAATGGCGATATTTTATGTGTAGATGCCAAAGTAGGTATCGATTCAAATGCACTTTATCGTTTACCTGAAGTTTTAGCTTTACGTGATACATCGCAAGAAAATGAACGTGAACTTAAAGCATCTGAATTCGAGCTTAACTATGTTGCCCTAGAGGGTAATATTGGTTGTATGGTGAATGGTGCTGGTCTTGCTATGGCAACCATGGACATCATTAAATTATATGGTGGTCAACCTGCAAACTTCCTAGATGTTGGTGGTGGTGCAACGAAAGATCGTGTAATTGAAGCATTCAAAATTATTCTTGCAGATAGCTCTGTTCAAGGTGTTTTAATTAACATCTTTGGTGGTATTGTGCGTTGTGACATGATTGCTGAGGCAATTATTGCAGCGGTTCAAGAAGTAAATGTATCTGTTCCAGTTGTTGTTCGCCTTGAAGGTAACAATGCTGAACTTGGTGCAAAAATACTTGATGAATCAAGATTAAAACTAATTTCTGCAAATGGCCTAGCCGATGCTGCAGAAAAAATCGTTGCTGCAGTAAAAGCTTAAGGAGTATCAATCATGAGCGTATTAATTAATAAAGACACAAAAGTATTGGTACAAGGTTTTACTGGTAAAAATGGTACTTTCCATTCAGCTCAAGCTTTAGACTATGGCACAAAAGTAGTAGGTGGTGTAACACCAGGAAAAGGTGGTTCTGTTCATTTGGACCTTCCTGTTTTCAACACAATGAAAGATGCTGTACGTGAAACATCTGCCGATGCAACAGTAATTTATGTACCTGCTCCATTTGTTTTAGATTCAATTATTGAAGCTGTAGATTCAGGCGTGGAATTAATTGTTGTAATCACCGAAGGCGTGCCAACAATTGATATGTTAAAAGCAAAACGCTATATAGAAACTTATGGCAATAACACGCGTTTAATTGGTCCAAACTGTCCGGGTATTATTACTCCAGGCGAATGTAAGATTGGCATTATGCCGGGTCATATTCATCAACCTGGTAAAATTGGCATTATTTCACGTTCAGGTACTTTGACGTATGAAGCTGTTGCTCAAACGACGAAGCTTGGTTTAGGTCAATCTACGTGTATTGGTATTGGTGGTGATCCAATTCCAGGTATGAACCAAATTGATTGCTTGAAATTATTCCAAGAAGATCCACAAACTGAAGCCATTATTATGATTGGTGAAATTGGTGGTTCTGCTGAAGAAGAAGCTGCTGAATACATTAAGTCCAATGTGACCAAACCTGTTGTTGGTTATATTGCAGGTGTAACAGCACCGAAAGGCAAACGTATGGGACATGCAGGTGCAATTATTTCTGGTGGTAAAGGTACTGCTGAAGAAAAATTTGCAGCATTTGAAAAAGCAGGTATGGCTTATACACGTAGTCCAGCAGAGCTTGGTTCTACAATGTATCAAGTGCTGAAAGATAAAGGTTTAGTTTAATTTAAACTGTAAAAAAGCCCTCAATTGAGGGCTTTTTTACAATCATTTTTCTGCTATTAATGCATAAATAATTATATTGATGGATATTCACTAAATTTTAGACAAAAAAATACGCAATGGTTGGGGTACACATTGCGCAGAAAATCGAATCTGTTTTCACAGGTTCGGGGGTAACTATTGAAATTAAATGTATGATTAATTTCGATAAGAGAATAATAATGTAGAAAATAGATTAGGTCTTTTACTCTATTGTGTGGCTGGTGTTAAGCCTTGTAATTAATGTTATTTTGGGTGACTACATCACGCTTTATGTATAAAAAGCAAAAAAGCTCAAATATGAGCTTTTTTGTTCAAAAATTGCTTAGATATTAAAAGTGGAAAACACCTAAACCAGATTTAACTTCATCTAGAGTTTGTTGTGTAATGTCACGGCATTTGTCTGTACCAGATTTTAAAATATCCATGATGTAATCAGGATCTTTCGCAAGTTCCATACGACGTTCACGAATTGGTGTAATTAATTCTTTAAGCACACCTTCCAAACGTTTTTTCACAGTACCATCGCCTAAACCACCACGACGATAATGTGCTTTAAGTTCTTCAACTTCTTCTTTGTTTGGATCGAAAGCATCTAAGTAAGTAAATACAACATTACCTTCTACTTGACCTGGATCTTCAACACGTAAGTGATTTGGATCTGTGTACATTGCATTAACCGCTTTCTTAATGTCTTTATCAGAAGCATCTAGCACAATGGTGTTGCCTAAAGATTTAGACATTTTTGCTTTACCATCAAAGCCGGGTAAACGACCTACATTTGAAAGTAATGCTTGGCATTCTGGAAGTAAGTCATGACCAATTTGACGGTTTAAACGACGAACAATTTCATTGGTTTGCTCAATCATTGGAATTTGGTCTTCACCAACAGGAACAACGGTTGCTTTAAATGCTGTGATGTCAGCCGCTTGAGCAACTGGATAGCATAAGAAGCCTGCTGGAATATCACGCTCGAAGCCACGCATTTGAATTTCAGATTTAATGGTTGGATTTCGTTCTAAACGAGATACAGTCACAAAATTCAAATACAGCATAGTGAGTTCATTTAAAGCAGGTAAGCTTGATTGAACACAAATTGTTGTTTTAGTCGGGTCAATGCCTACAGCCAAATAGTCTGTTGCTACTTCAATAATATTGCGACGAACTTTTTCAAAGTTATCTGCATTATCTGTAAATGCTTGAGCATCAGCCAATAAAAGATGTTGATGATGCGAATCTTGTAAACCTACGCGTGAACGTAAAGAACCTACAAAGTGACCTAAGTGAAGTTGGCCAGTAGGGCGGTCGCCAGTCAAAATCACTGGACGATTATCTTGATTACTCATTATGAATTCCATAACAGTAGCCAGCGCTACTTAAATATACAAAGAATGCAGTTATTGTACGGTAATTTATTTTTTATTGTCAGCAAGATTAAATAGTGAAGTGGAAAAATAGGGAGATTTTTTACATATTAATGAATATCACTAGAACTTATTTTTAAATTGGAACATGACTTAAGGTGGAACTTTTATTTAGTTTCTTTGTTTATATAAATAGATTTTTCTTTTTTTAACGTAGTCATTAAATATAGAATATAGAAAACGCATAGGATAAGAAAAAATGGCGAGCAGTTTACTATTACTATTAGATGATATTGCCACTGTACTTGACGATGTTGCTGTTATGAGCAAAATGGCGGCGAAAAAAACCGCAGGTGTTTTGGGCGATGACTTAGCTTTAAATGCACAGCAGGTGAGTGGAGTAAAAGCAGACCGAGAGCTTCCTGTAGTTTGGGCTGTTGCAAAAGGTTCATTTGTAAATAAGCTGATTTTAGTTCCACTTGCATTATTAATTAGCGTATTTGCACCTTGGCTTATTAATCCGTTACTTATGATTGGTGGGTTATTTTTGTGCTATGAAGGTGTGGAAAAAGTTTTACACTCTTTACATAAGAAGAAATCAGGTTCAAAGAATCATCTTGAAAATAAGTCTTTGGAAGATGTTGATATAACAGCGTATGAAAAAGATAAAATTAAAGGTGCAATTCGAACTGACTTTATTTTATCTGCGGAAATTGTGGTGATTTCATTGGGCACGGTAGCTGCTGCCACTTTTATGACTAAATTGAGTGTATTGGCTGTTATTGCAATAGGAATGACAGTAGGCGTTTATGGTTTGGTCGCAATGATTGTCAAAATTGATGATTTAGGTTTGTATTTGGTAGAGCAAGCATCATTACTAAAGCAAAGTATGGGTAGAGCTTTACTCGCTTTTGCACCAAAGCTGATGAAAACACTGACTATTGTAGGTACGATTGCAATGTTCTTAGTGGGTGGAGGAATTATTAATCATGCAATTCCACTATTTCACCATTGGACTGAAGATGCCGTAGATTATATGGAGCTTATTCCAAATGTTGGAAATATTGTGGGGGCTCTTACACCAACTATGATTAATTTAGTCACTGGTTTTGTTGCAGGATTAATTGTATTAGTGATTATTACATTAGGACAAAAAGTTTTTTCAAAAGCAAAACAAGCATAATGAAATAGAGAACGCTAAAATAAAGCATATAAAAAAAGGATAAGACTATGCGTTGGAAAGGTCGTCGGGTAAGTAATAATATTGAAGATCGTCGTGGTGGCGGTGCAGGTAAAGCAGGTGGAATAAGTATTCTTGGCTTAGTTGTAGCCTTTGTTGCGTGGAAGTTTTTTGGTGTAGATCCTCAACAAGCATATCAGGCGACTAAACAAGTTACAGCGCAAGTTCAACCAGCCGAAACAAGCGGATTAAGTAATCCAACGCCAGATCAGCAAGAAGCAATGGCGTTTGTTGGCACTGTTTTGGCAGATACGGAAGATACTTGGACTCAAGTGTTTCGTGATCAGCTTAATGCAGAATATCAGCCACCAAAACTTGTGATGTTTAATGGTGTTGTAAAATCTGGATGTGGTACAGCTCAGTCAGCAATGGGACCATTTTATTGCCCAAGTGATCGAAAAGTTTATATAGATACTTCTTTCTTTAAAGATATGAAGTCGCAAATGGGTATTACGGGTGAGCAAAACCAAACTGAATTATCACGTAAAGATCAAGCAGGTGATTTTGCACAGGCTTATGTGGTTGCACATGAAGTAGGGCATCATATTCAAACTTTATTAGGTATTTCAGAGCAAGTGCATAAAGCACGTTCTCAAGCGACAAAAGTTCAGGGAAATGAGCTTTCTGTGCGACAAGAATTGCAAGCAGATTGTTTGTCTGGTATTTGGGCGCATCATAATCAGCAGCGTACTCAATTTTTAGAACAGGGCGATATTGAAGAAGCTATGGATGCTGCACATAAAATTGGCGATGATTATTTACAGAAAAGTGCAACAGGACAAGTTGTTCCAGATAGCTTTACGCATGGTACAAGTGCACAGCGTATGAAGTGGTTTCAAACGGGTTTAAAAAGCGGAAACATGAATGATTGCGATACATTTAATCAAAATATTTAAAGCTTAAAGATTTGATTAAAAGAAATGTATAAAAGGGAGCTCGCTCCCTTTTTTGTTTAAAGGATATAAAAAATTCTAAATGTAAAAATTTATGTTAAAAAACTTTAACAAATGAAAAAGCAATTAGAAAAAAATATTACACTATTAAAATAATAAATCCTGAAAGACTTTCTATTTAATATAGAAATATTAAGGGCACGTACTGTTGCAATATATGGAATACTGATGGGTAATTATTTTTTTCTCCAGATTTTTACGGTTATTTTTGCACTTTCAATCGCAACGACAATCTTTAATAAACGTGTTTTAGGTTTTCCTCAAGCGATAGGCGTTCCCTTAGTATCTGCAATTTTTGTCTTTATTTTACAATGGGGTGCAAGTTTATTAAGTGGTAATGAATTTATCACGATTAATATTCATAACATTGAAAATGCTGTTCGACATATCGATTTTTATGACTTTTTAATTAATGGCGTAATCTGCTTTATTTTGACGTCATCTGCCTTGAAATTTAAGGTTTCAGATTTAAGAAGTTATTGGAAACCTATTAGTATTCTTGCCAGTATTGCCTTAGTTTTATGTGCCGTATTTGTTGGCGTTTTACTTTATGGTTATCAAATTTTAGTGGGTAACCATGTCAATTTATTGGTGCTTTTACTGCTTGGTGCAGCTTTAGGTGCAACAGACCCAATTGGAATTAAAGGTGTTTTAAGCTCTGTTCGTGCGCCGCACCATCTTATGGTGAAGTTAGAAGGTGAGTCTTTGTTTAACGATGCAATGTGTATTGCATTGTTTATGACTTTATTGAATGTATTACAGGGTGAGAATTTCACAATTGTAGGTGTACTTGAAACACTGCTTTATGAAATTGTAGTTGCTGTGATTATTGGTTGGGCATTTGGTTTAGGAATTTTACGCTTACTCCGTGGTAAGCATGAAATGGAGTCTTTAATTTTAACAACTGCGTTACTGGCTTGTGGTTCATATTTAGTCGCTTTGTTTGCACATGCATCTGCACCAATTGCATGTGTTATTGGTGGTTTTTATTGTTGGTAATAAATGGAAAGAGATTCTACAAGATAGAGAAATTCGTGAAGTAAACCATTTTTGGCATACAGTTGAAGGCATTATTAATTCGTTCTTATTTACCTTAATTGGCTTAGAACTTTTCATTCTAGATTTAAGTGTAAGTTTAATTTTAGGTGGTATTGTTGCCTTTATTATTCTTCATGCTTCACGTTTTGCAGCGAATTTTTTATCATTTGCATTATTTCCAAGTTTAAAACATAAAAGTTATAACGGTAGTTTGGTTATTTTATCTTGGGGTGGGGTGCGTGGTGGTATTTCGCTTGCGTTAATTTTAGCGGTCGCCAATATTCCACAATTAAGTGAATATAGTAGTATTTTAATTGGCTACACATTTATTTCTGTGTTGTTGTCAGGTTTGGTTTGTGGTTTAGGTTTACCTGCGGTAATGAATGCTTTTTATTACAATCCGAATGAAGAGAAAACAGGATTCAAAGGTTGGTATCAGCGTATGTGCCACAAAATGAATAAGAAAGGTTTTCAATATGTTGTGGAAGAAGACGAGCATGGTAATGAAATTATTAGCGTGTATAAGCCAGACAGTATTGTCGATCAGAAAACTGATGATGGTGTCGCGAAACTTCATCATCCAGATAAATTACAAGAAGTTAAGCGTCTTGAAAGTCCAGAGAATTTCTAAATTATAATGCAAGATTATATACGTGAATTTTATGGAATTATTCAGTTAATTCCGAAAGGAAAAGTCGCAACATATGGGCAAATTGCATGCCTAGACATGCACGTCACGTGGGTTTTGCTTTAAAAAATATGGCGGATGATACAGCTGTACCCTGGCATAGAGTGATTAATTCTCAAGGGAAAATTAGCCTAAGCAAAGAAGATGGCTTTGGTGAAAATATTCAAATTGTGAAACTACAATCAGAAGGGGTTGTGGTGCTTAATGGCAAGGTGAATTTGAAGCTATTTCAATGGATTCCATAAATAAAAAAAGCTTCTTTAAAGAAGCTTTTTTTATTGGGAAGTGACTTATTTACGAACAATAAGTACAGGAACTTCGCCTTCAGCAAGAATGCTTTGTGCAACGCTACCAAGTACTAATTTTTTGAAACCTGTACGACCATGCGAACCAATCACAATGATGTCTGCTTTAGCTGCTTCAGCTGCTTTTACGATTTCACGTTGAATGACTTGACCTTCTAAAAGTTGAGTTTCAACAGTTACGCCGTATTCAGCGAATTTAGCTTTCGCTTCATCTAAAGTTTTAAGTAAAGATGTGCGCGCACGCTCAATAAGTTCGTTTGTATGAGATGCAGTAATGTATTCAGCAGCAATATAAGGGTCTAAAGTAAGTACTTGCACAACAGTTACTTTACTATTAAATGCTTTTGCTAAATCTGCCGCTTTTTCAATTGCAGCATAAGATGTTTCTGAACCATCTACAGGGACTAAAATATTATTAAATGACATTTTATTACTCCTTATTTTTAAAACAATTGAATTACTTAAAACGTTAAGAATACTTCTTTATAACTTCATAATATATTGATTTATAAAAGAATAAAACCCACCAAAACACTTGGAATATAAAGCTAACTTTATGTATTTATTAATGAATATTTATAGGAATTGAACAATGGCAAAAAAGATTAAAATGTAAACATCTATATATTCTTTAGTCTTAGATTCATAAAAATACCAATGTATGAATTGGCATTTTCATCCATGTAAAATAGGTTTTTTAGCTATTTTTTGAAAAATGAGTTTATGTATATAAAAGCCTAAAATCATTGAAATAATAAAATATAGCCCTTCATAATGACCTAAACCAATTAAAGTTAAGCTTGGTGCAGGGCATATTCCTGCAATTCCCCAACCAATACCAAAAATGATGCTACCTAAAATAAGTGAGCGATCTATTTGTGTGTTCTGTGGAAGTTGAATGGTTTCGTTAAACAAAGTTTTTGGTGAGCTTTGTTTCACTGCATTTTGAAATGGAATAAATGCAATGCAGATAGCGCCCATCATGACAAAAGCAAGGCTTGCATCCCACTGTCCAAATAAATCTAAAAAGTCTAATACTTTTTGTGGATTTGCCATACCTGAAATCATTAAACCAAGCGAAAAAATGCCACCAAATATAAAAGCGAGAAGGTTTTTCATGCATTCGCTCCTAATAAGTGGCGCGCTATAAATACTGTTACAAAGCCTGCAAGCATGAAGCTAACAGTGGCAAGTAATGAACGTGGTGATAAGCGACTGATACCGCAAATGCCGTGTCCGCTTGTACAGCCTGAGCCTAGACGTGTGCCAAAGCCTACAAGTAAGCCTGCAATAATCATGCTGAATGGTGATGCTTGTATATTGATTTCTGGTTGTGTGAAAAGTGCATAGATAAATGGAACAACAATTAAACCTGTTAAGAACCAAAATGCAGGGGAGTTTATAAAGCTTTTGATGTTGAGTGATTGTGCGAGTAAACCGCTAATGCCTGCTATGCGTCCATGCACGTATAAGTAGCCTACGGCAGATATGCCCAGTAGTGTTCCACCTAAAAATGAAATGAGATATTCATGCATGAACATAGTCTTTTAAAAATATGATGGCTTTATTATATGAAATTGAAGTGTTTAATGTGTGGTTTTAAAGGTATTTACGAATTAAGTTTTATAAGAAAATGATTTTAAATAATGCTTATAGCTTTGAATTTTTTGAGTATATTGTTGGAGTGTACTTTTACGAAAATAAAGAAAATGGTTAATGATCAATTAAAGTGGGATAAAGACAATTTTGAAAATATTGAAGAAGCATGGAAAGGGGATTTATGGGATCGTCGTCGTTTAGGTGAACAGCTTACGCAATATGTTGATCGTTTACAGTGTGGCGCTGTTTTAGCTTTAGATGCTAAATGGGGGGAAGGTAAAACGTGGTTTGTAAGGAATTGGGCTAAACATTTAGATGAAACGAATCATAACGTAATTTACTTAGATGCTTTTGCAAATGATTACTTAGATGATCCATTTTTAGTGATTACATCTGAAATTGCGAATATTTTAAAGAAAGATAAAAGTACAAAAAATAGTGTAAATAAATTAATCGAGTTATCCGCATCTGTTGGAACTGCATTATTACCATCTTTGCCTAAAGTGGCATTAACAATAGGACTTCACTTAGTTGGTGCAGGATTATTAAGTGGAGTTCTGCAACAAGGTTATGAAAATGCAAAAGATGGTATTGATGCATTATCTGATGAAGCAAGTGAGCGAATTAAAGAAAGTATTCAAGAAAAAATAGCAGGGCATGAAGCAGAAAAGGAAACATTAAAAGAATTTAAAAAGCATTTAGCAGATACAGTTGAAAAACTAGAAAATCCCCTAGTTTTTATAATTGATGAATTAGACCGTTGTCGTCCTGATTTTGCTATTCGTTTAATTGAGAGAATAAAACACTTTTTTGATATTCCTAAAATTGTTTTTGTTTTGGTAATGAATAAGCCACAACTATTACAGTCCGTAAAAAGCTTTTATGGTTATGGTTCTGAAATGACAGAAGACTATTTTGAAAAGTTTATAGATTTAACAATCAAATTTCCAAATAATGGAAATTTAATTAATTATGAAACTATTTTAAAAGAAGAGTTGTATAGAATTGGGGAAGTAAAAAATAGGGAAGAGTTTAATGAGTTTTATTTTTGGGTATTAGCATTACAGCTTTATAAAAAATATAATTCACGTGAGTTAAAAAGAAAGATTAATCAATATGCTATTTTAAAAACGAATGATAATAAAAAAAATCTAGTACTAATTGCTTTTGTTTTTGATGTGGAATTTTCAAAAAATTTGAAATTTTATAGTGTGGTTTTGACTAAGCTAGCTGAAAATTTAAATCATTATATTGGTGATAGCAAATATCTTGGAAATACATTAATTAATAAATTACGAAATGAATACTCTATTATTGAATCTAATATAGGATATTTGTACAATATGCAAGTAAACTTGAATGAAAAATACAGAACAGCAGGCCAACAAGAAGCTAAAGAATTTCAGATGTTGGAAATATATAAACCTTTTGCTATCTGTGAGCTAAAACAGTCTGATGATTTTATATCAGATTGGAAAAATTATGTTGAGTCTGGCTTTAATCTAAATAATTAACTAATTTTTCCACATCATCCGTTTGCAATTGCTCACGCATCTTTAAAAACTGCTTTTCATCTAAATCATACAACTTTAGAGAAAGCAGTTTTTCTATATCTTCCTCAGGAAAACGATACTTAATCACTTTTGCAGGCACGCCACCCACAACAGCATAAGGTGGCACATCCTTCGTAACTACAGCACCAGTCGCAACTACAGCACCTTCACCAAGCGTTACACCTTGCATAATCATGGCACGAGAACCAATCCAACAACCATCGCCAATAACAGTGTCACCCGCAGGCACAAAACTACGTGTATCAAAAGGAAAAGCCGAAATCCAATCTGTTCGGTGTAACTGATTACCGCCCATCATAATCACGCATTCCGCCCCAAAACACACGAAATTGCCAATATAAAGCTGATCAATTGGCTTATCTAACGTAGAAGGCTTGTCATGCAAATAACGCACAACACAACGCTCAAAACCCTGATCCCAATACGCAGAATAATAAGAATAGTTTCCCTTAATGTGAATATTTGGGTTTTTCACAGTTTTAGAAATAAATTCGAATTCGCACCAATGCTTAACAGGGGAATTAATTAAAGGTTCAGCCATAAGAGCAATCAAAGAACAAGCGTAACGCCATTATAGCTGAAGTTAACTCAAATGCTTAAAGGCTTCAATTGCACGCATACGACTGCTTTTTAAATCTACAATCGGCTTTGGATAATCCAATTTTAGTTGTGGATTTTTCGCATAAGGTTCATGAATTTGTTTCGCATCTAAATGTGAAATTTCAGGTATCCATAAACGAATATAATCTCCATTTTCGTCAAACTTTTGCGACTGACTTACAGGGTTGAAAATACGGAAATACGGTGCAGCATCTGTTCCTGTAGATGCACACCACTGCCATCCACCATTATTGGCAGCCAAATCACCATCAATTAAATGCTGCATAAACCACGCCTCGCCTAAGCGCCAATCTATAAGTAAATTTTTACTTAAAAACATCGCGCAAATCATACGAACACGATTATGCATCCAACCTGTGGCAAGCAGTTGTCGCATGCCTGCATCTACAATTGGAATGCCTGTTTGACCCTGTTGCCAAGCGTGTAAATCTTCAGGAGCATTGCGCCATACAATGCGTTGAGTGTCTAATTTAAATGGTAAGTTTTTCGATACGCGAGGGTAGTCGAATAAAATATGCTGATAAAACTCACGCCAAAGTAATTCATCTAACCAAATTTGTTGTCCATTGTTTTCAAATTCCATATAGCCGTGACTGTGGCGAAACAAAGCTTGTAAACATTGGCGAATAGAAAGAATGCCAATATTTAAATAAGCTGCAAGTTTGCTTGTGCTATTTAAATTCGGGAAATCTCGTTCTGTATGATAATGCTCAACTTGGTTTGCAATAAACTCATCTAAAAGCTCCCAAGCATGATGCTCACCAATTTGCCAAAGATTTTGTGTATTTTCGCTGATTACTTTTTCTTCTGAATCTGGGTAAATATCACTAAATATTGGAACTTCTTTTGCAAAGTCTTTGTGCTGTGGAATTGCATTTTGAACCTCAATAGTGGGATAGCACTGTGGCAAACTTATGCTGAGTTTTTCGTAGCATTGCTTTTTAAATGCCCCAAACACTTGATAGGGCAATTCACTTTTATTACGAATGCTTCCAACAGGGGAAATAGTTCGGTCATGATATAACTCAAAACGAATATTATTTTTTTCTAATAGATTTTGAATTTGAGCATCACGTTTAAGTTCATTGACACCTAACTCAATATTGGCATGAATAGCTTGAATATTATGATGTTGGCATAAGCTTAATAGTTTATTTGGAATGTCTTTCCATAATGGAATAGTTAAAATAATAAGAGGAATATTTTTTTGCTGAAGTGCAATTTTTAATTGTTGTAACTGTCTAAGGTAAAAATCAATTTTAATATCGGCATCGTTATGCAGTTTCCATTGTTCTGGAGATAAAACAACAAGGGCAATACATGAGCCTGCCTGATGCGCTTGCCACAGTGCAGCATGATCATGAATGCGTAAATCTTGTTTAAACCAAATAAGTTGCATATTTAATTTTAAAATTTGAAATATTAGGTCTTAAATCATATACATTTCTTGTGATTTTTCCGTGAACTTTCTAGAAAAAATAATAAAAAACCCCTCAAAAGAGGGGCTTTAAGATGAATGCTTTATAAATTAAAGATATTCAACTTTTACAATTTCGTATTCAACTTCACCTTGTGGAGTTGCAATTTTTACGTCGTCGCCTTCATTTTTACCTAAAAGACCACGAGCAATTGGTGAGTTCACAGAAATCTTATTAATTTTGAAGTCAGCTTCATCATCGCCTACAATTTTGTAAGTTTTTTGCTCTTCAGTATCTAAGTTTTCAATAGTTACAGTCACACCAAAAACAACACGGCCATTTTGCTCAAGTGTTTTTACGTCAATTTCTTGAGCTGCACCTAATTTGCCTTCGATGTCTTGAATACGACCTTCACAGAAACCTTGCTGTTCACGGGCAGCGTGATATTCAGCATTTTCTTTTAAATCCCCATGTTCACGTGCTTCAGCAATTGCTGCAATAATACGTGGACGATCAACACTTTTAAGTTGCTGTAATTCTTTCTCTAGGGCAATTTTGCCTTCAGGAGTCATAGGATAACGTTGCATTGTTGTCCCTCAAGTTCGTAAGAAAAATTAGATCAATAAAAACATTGATCTACAAATGAAAAAAATCCCGCCACCAAGAGGTAGCGGGACTTCTTGGTAACTTAATTAACCTTTAGTAAGGTCTTGCAAGCGGTAAACATCCATTGGTAATTGGATTGCTAAAGCTTGGCATACTGCTTCTGCACCATTCAAAGTAGTTGTGTTATACACTTTACCTTGAAGCGCTGAACGACGGATCGAGAAAGAATCTTCTTGCGCTTTTTTACCTTCAGTCGTGTTAATAACAAGGTGGATTTCGCCGTTTTTAATACGGTCCACAATGTTAGGACGACCTTCAGTAACCTTGTTCACGCGTTCACACTCAAGACCAGCTTCGCTGATTACTTTAAATGTACCATCGGTTGCAAGAATCTTGAAGCCTAAAGCGATAAGTTGTTTAGCAATACCTACAGCACGTGGTTTATCAGATTCACGTACAGAGATGAATGCATGTTTCACTTCGCCTTCAGTTGGTAAGCCTGGTAAACGTTCGTTAGCACCAAGTACAGCTTTATAGAATGCTTCGCCGAAAGATTTACCAACACCCATTACTTCGCCTGTAGATTTCATTTCAGGCCCAAGAATAGGGTCAACACCAGGGAATTTGTTGAATGGGAACACTGCTTCTTTTACAGAGAAGTGTTCAGGAATAATCTCTGATGTGAATCCTTGAGACACAAGAGATTGACCCGCCATACAACGTGCAGCAACTTTCGCTAAAGATTCGCCAATACATTTCGATACGAATGGAACAGTACGAGATGCACGTGGGTTCACTTCAAGAATATAAACGTCATCGCCTTTAACTGCAAACTGAACGTTCATTAAACCAATTACGCCAAGTTCTTTTGCCATAGCAACAGTTTGACGACGCATTTCGTCCTGAACTTCTTTAGATAAAGAGTAAGGAGGAATTGAACATGCAGAGTCACCAGAGTGAATACCCGCTTGTTCGATGTGCTGCATAATACCGCCAATCACAACGTCTTTACCGTCAGATACGCAGTCTACGTCAACTTCAATTGCGTCATCTAAGAAACGGTCAAGAAGAACAGGCGCTTCGTTTGATGCTTGAACAGCATCACGTAAGTAGCGTTTTAATTCTTCATCGTTGTAAACGATTTCCATCGCACGACCACCAAGTACATAAGATGGACGTACAACAAGTGGGTAGCCTACTTTAGATGCTTCAGCCATACCTTCTTCAGCAGATTTTACAATGCTGTTGTTTGGTTGACGAAGTTGTAGACGTTGAATCATTTGTTGGAAACGTTCACGGTCTTCTGCACGGTCAATTGCATCAGGAGATGTACCGATAATTGGCGCACCAGCTTCTTCTAAAGCACGAGCCAATTTAAGCGGAGTTTGACCACCGTACTGAACGATAATGCCTTTAGGCTTCTCAATACGTACGATTTCAAGAACATCTTCCAACGTAATTGGTTCGAAGTACAAACGATCTGATGTGTCGTAGTCTGTAGAAACAGTTTCAGGGTTACAGTTAACCATGATTGTTTCGTAGCCATCTTCACGCATTGCAAGAGCAGCGTGTACACAGCAGTAATCGAATTCGATACCTTGACCAATACGGTTAGGACCACCACCAATTACCATAATTTTGTCTTTGCTAGACGGATTCGCTTCACATTCATCATCGTAAGTAGAGTACATGTAAGCTGTATCAGATTCGAATTCAGCTGCACATGTATCAACACGTTTGTAAACTGGAGTTACACCCAAGTTCCAACGGTGTTTACGGAATTGCTTTTGCGAAATACCCATTAAGTTCGCAATACGAAGGTCAGATAAACCTTTGCGTTTGAACGAACGGATATTGTCTGCATTTAAATCGCCAAAACCTAAAGTCTTAATTTGATTTTCAGTTTTGATGATGTCTTCAATTTGAATCAAGAACCATTTGTCGATGTTTGTTGCAGCAAATACTTCGTCTAGTGTGAAACCGTGACGGAATGCATCGCCCACGTACCAAATACGCTCAGGACCTGGAACTTTAAGTTCTTGAAGAATTTTTTCTTTCGCGCCTTCAGTGCCCACTTCGATTTTTTCATCAAAGCCACAAGCACCCACTTCAAGACCACGAAGTGCTTTTTGCATAGACTCTTGGAAGTTACGGCCAATTGCCATTACTTCGCCTACAGATTTCATCTGAGTCGTCAAAGTTGCGTCAGCTTGTGGGAATTTCTCGAAGTTAAAGCGAGGAATCTTAGTTACTACATAGTCAATTGCAGGTTCGAATGAAGCTGGAGTTGTACCGCCAGTGATGTCATTTTTCAATTCATCAAGCGTGTAACCAACAGCCAATTTCGCAGCAATTTTCGCAATAGGGAAGCCAGTAGCTTTAGATGCTAAAGCAGATGAACGTGATACACGCGGGTTCATCTCAATAACAACCATACGACCAGTTTTCGGGCAAATACCGAACTGAACGTTAGAACCACCAGTTTCAACACCAATTTCACGAAGTACAGCTAAAGATGCATTACGTAGTAATTGGAATTCTTTATCTGTAAGTGTTTGAGCAGGAGCAACAGTGATTGAGTCACCCGTGTGCACGCCCATTGGGTCAAAGTTTTCAATTGTACATACAATGATACAGTTGTCGTTTTTGTCACGAACAACTTCCATTTCGTACTCTTTCCAACCAATTAAAGATTCATCAATCAATAATTGTTTAGTTGGAGAAAGATCGAAACCGCGTTCACAGATTTCAATGAATTCTTCTTTGTTATAAGCGATACCGCCACCTGAACCACCCATCGTGAATGATGGACGAATGATTACAGGGAAGCCGAAGCGTGCTTGAATTTCTAAAGCTTCTTCCATTGATTCTGCAATGTCAGCTTTTGGACATTCAAGACCAATTTTACGCATCGCTTGGTCGAATAATTTACGATCTTCAGCTTTTTCAATCGCTTCTTTTGTAGCACCAATCAATTCAACATTGTATTTTTCTAAAATGCCGTGCTCATCAAGTGCAAGGGCACAGTTCAATGCTGTTTGACCACCCATTGTCGGTAAAACCGCATCTGGACGTTCTTTTTCAATGATTGCTGCAACAGTCTGCCAAGTAATTGGCTCGATGTAAGTTGCGTCTGCCATTGTAGGGTCAGTCATGATTGTCGCAGGGTTAGAGTTTACCAAAATTACACGGTAACCTTCTTCACGAAGCGCTTTACATGCTTGTGCACCTGAGTAGTCAAACTCACATGCTTGACCAATAACAATTGGACCAGCACCAAGAATTAAGATGCTTTTAATGTCTGTACGTTTAGCCATGATGCTTCCTTAATTACTTCTTAGATGCTTCGATAAGTTCGATGAAATGATCGAACAATGGTGCGCAGTCATGTGGACCAGGGCTTGCTTCAGGGTGACCTTGGAAACTGAACGCAGGTTTGTCTGTACGATGAATCCCTTGAAGAGTTTGATCGAACAAAGACTTGTGCGTAGCTTTCAAGTTTGCAGGTAATGTATCGAAATCAACTGCGAAGCCATGGTTTTGCGAAGTAATCATCACTGTGCCAGTTTCAATGTTCTGTACAGGATGGTTTGCACCATGATGACCATGAGGCATTTTTACAGTTTTAGCACCAGATGCTAAAGCTAGAATTTGATGACCCAAGCAAATACCAAAAACTGGTACGTTACGAGCATCTTCAACAATTGTTTTTACAGCTTCAATTGCGTAGTCACATGCAGCAGGATCGCCAGGACCGTTCGATAAGAACACGCCATCTGGATTCAGTGCAAGCACGTCAGCAGCAGGAGTTTGTGCAGGAACAACAGTCAATTTACAACCGCGGTCTGCAAGCATACGTAAGATGTTGGTTTTGACACCGTAATCGTATGCAACAACATGGAATTTAGCTTCAGGCTGAGAGAAACCTTGACCAAGTGTCCAAGAACCTTCAGTCCATTCGAAACCTTCAGGATCACAGCACTCTTTTGCAAGATCTAAACCGTTTAAACCACCAAATGCACGAGCTTTTTCTAAAGCTTCTTCTGCCGTGATATTTTCGCCAGCAAGGATGCAACCATTCTGCGCGCCTTTATCACGTAAAATACGTGTAAGTTTACGGGTGTCGATATCTGCAATTGCTACAACATTATGTTGTTCTAAGTATTCACCTAAAGATTGTGTAGCTCGGAAGTTACTGTGCAATAAAGGAAGGTCACGAATAATTAAACCGTTAGCCCATACTTTATGAATTCGACCTGACTCAGCATCTTCATCATTGCAACCAGTGTTACCAATATGCGGATAAGTTAAAGTCACAAGTTGTTGTGCATAACTTGGGTCAGTCAAAATTTCTTGATAGCCAGTCATGGCAGTGTTAAAAACGACTTCACCAGTCGTACTACCCGATGCGCCAATAGAAGTACCTTTAAAGATAGTTCCGTCGGCAAGGGCTAAAATTGCTGGGGTGCTCAAACCAAAGCTCCTGAAATTTAGGCTGTAAAAAAGCGAGAAGACGAAAAAAAAGGAAGGCTATTTTTTAAACCTACCCTCCTATGTCTGCTCGCTTGAACTTAACACGGCATTATACGGACAACACTGCCAAAAGTCCATTCTATTTATTGTGAATAAGTAAGATAAATCACTTGCAATTTGAGTATTGGTTTATTTCTTAAGCTTGTACTGAAAAACTAAGCAATTAATAATTGTTAAACAAATCAAAACTTAAATTTTATCAAATTTGAAAAATCACATAATAAATAAGATGTAACTTTGGGTGATGTTGTTGACCATAATGCAACAGAAAGGGGTTGCTTCAAATGAGCTTTAAAACGCAGGTTGGGGTGATATTGGGCTGTTTGAAATTTATTGGGTTAAGGTGAAAAATAAGCAATTTAGTTTAATGTTTTATTAAACATGAGCCTAACTAAACCAAACGTTAAAATTGAATATGAATCTAATTTTTTTTAATTGTGAAAATGGCTGAGCAAGGTGATGAAGTGATTTTAATAAAAAGTACTTTGATGTAATTAATCAGTCGTTCTTTATTTATGATTATAAGAAGAGGGGAAGGTTAATTTAAAGGTCGAAACTTTTAAAAAGGGAAATTTCAGATATAAAAAAAGCAAAAGGTAAATGCCTTTTGCTTTTTTCACTTTTAAAACTGATGTAGCCAATCTCGTTTATTGTGGAAATCGGCACTTGGGCTACTATGCTGCATTGCATAATATTGATGACCTTGAGTTGTATTTAACACAGCGGTTAAACCAATAAACAAGTCATCCCATTTCAGTTTATGTTTCAACATAAATTCAGTCAGATCTAAACTTACATTTAAACCATAATGGGTGCGTTTAAGTTGATTAAGTTCGATGTCTTCAGCAACTTGAGGAGGCATATCCTCTGGATAGCGATATTCTTCGAATTGATAAGCTTGCCATGCTTGAGAAGGGGAAAGGTTAATTTCACGATAGAAATCTTCACCTTTAACGCCTATAAAAATCTCATAGCATGTATTTTCCCAAAGGAAATCAACACGAGGATTCGCAGAAACTAGCTCTGGCCATTGAACATATTGGTTAGGATCACGTAACCAAAAGCCAACATTTAAGCCAAATGGGCTTTGTTGTTCAATTGCGCCAACTAGGGAGATTGCCTGAAAGCGGCGATCAAAAGCACTAAGGTCATAACTTGCCATAAGTTAAATATTAATTACCTAAATGTGCGTGACGAACAAGATTAGAAAGCTTTTGGTTTTGTTTTGCAGCTTTTTTATAAAGTAATGCAATTTTACCAATAGTTTGTACAATTTCAGATCCTGAAACTTCTGAAAGTTCTGTAATTAATGCAGAACGCGCTTCGCGATCTTCAGCAACTACTTTAACTTTAATAAGTTCATGATCATTTAACGCACGGTTTAGCTCTTCAATTACGCTTTCTGATAAGCCTTTATCACCAATCATTACAACTGGGTTTAAAGCATGTCCAATTTGACGTAAACGCTTACGTTCCTGAATTGATAAAGCCGCCATAAAAATAACCTAAATTAAAAAACGCCTTAGTATAACAAATTGCACAATCAATCGCTGAAAATTCTGAAGTTGAATACACATTTATTCAGAAGCTAATTTTCCTTATAAAGAGGAGGAAAATGGTTTTTAATTTAATAAGCATCATATATTTAGTCTAAGTTGGTTAAAGTTTTACATCTAAAATTTGTTAAAGTTTCAAATAATCATCAAGTTATAAACTTTCAAATAAACGATCTACACGATTGAAAAAAACAAAAATAAAGACGATATTTAGATACAGATGAATACTGCATGACAGATTATTTTCACGTACAATGAATATTAAGAAGATTTAATTTATTAGAGAGTTATGGCTACACGCATTACCAACCAAAAGTTATCTAAAAGTAGTCGTGATTGGATGAGAGAGCATTTAGACGACCCATTTGTGAAAAGAGCGCAAAAGGAAGGCTATCGTGCTCGTGCAGCTTATAAGCTTCTAGAAATGCAAGAAAAATATAAGCTCATAAAACCAGGTATGGTGGTTGTCGATTTAGGTGCTGCTCCAGGAAGTTGGTCGCAAATTGCAGGTAAATTAGTTGGAAGCAAGGGTATTGTAATTGCATCTGATATTTTAGAAATGGATGCATTACCCGACGTAACCTTCCTGCAAGGTGACTTCCGAGAAGAAGCTGTCTTTGAAGAATTGTTAAAAATTTTAGATGGGCGACAAGTAGACGTTGTAATTTCGGATATGGCCCCCAATACATCAGGTAATAAGGCTGTTGATCAACCGCGTCAAATTTACTTATGTGAACTAGCCCTAGATTTTGCCAATAAAGTACTGGGACCGAAAGGTCAATTTGTGGTAAAAGTTTTCCAAGGGATCGGTTTTGATGAATTCCGTAAGCAAGTTGTCGATAGTTTTAAAGTGTTAAAAACATCGAAACCTGCTGCTTCTCGTGCTCGTTCAAAAGAAGTTTTCTTAATTGGACAAGGGCTAAAAAAAGCATCTAAGTAAAGTTTACTTGCCAAGTCCTTAAAAATTGTGCATTTTGTACCTTTTTAATGATTTATATAGCTGGTTGTCAGCGTTTTGAAATAAAAGGTCACCCAATTGGGCATGATCAAATTAGATTGATATGGGAATAAAGCTTTGAGCGATCTTTTCAAGAATGCCGTATTGTGGTTGATTATACTTGGTGTGCTGATTCTTATTTTCAGTAACATTAATGGCGATGAAAAACCAACATCATTGAACTATTCAGAGTTCGTGGCGGCGGTGAATGCTGGTCAAATTAAACAAGTTACAATTGATGGCGAAAGAATTAATGGTGAGAAAGTAAACGGCTCATCATTCGAAAGTATTCGTCCGGCAGTTCAAGATCCTGAACTTATGCCGAACTTGATCAAAAACAACGTTGCTGTTGAAGGTACTGCACCTCAACGTCAAGGTTTGTTGATGCAGCTTCTTATTGCAAGTTTCCCTGTACTTTTAATCATTTTGTTATTCATGTTCTTTATGCGCAACATGGGTGGCGGTGCAGGTGGTAAGAACGGCCCAATGAGTTTTGGTAAATCTAAAGCGAAAATGCTTTCAGAAGACCAAATTAAAGTAACATTTACAGATGTTGCTGGTTGTGATGAAGCTAAACAAGAAGTTGTTGAAATTGTAGATTTCTTAAAAGACCCATCAAAATTCAAGCGTTTAGGTGCAACAATTCCTAAAGGCGTATTGATGGTTGGTCCTCCGGGTACGGGTAAAACTTTACTTGCTAAAGCAATTGCTGGTGAAGCGAAAGTTCCATTCTTTAGTATTTCTGGTTCTGATTTCGTTGAAATGTTTGTTGGTGTGGGTGCGTCTCGTGTACGTGACATGTTCGAACAAGCAAAACGCCATGCGCCATGTATCATCTTCATTGATGAGATTGATGCAGTTGGTCGTCATCGTGGTTCGGGTACAGGTGGTGGTAATGATGAGCGTGAGCAAACATTAAACCAAATGCTTGTGGAAATGGATGGTTTTGAAGGCAATGAAGGTATTATCGTTATTGCTGCAACCAACCGTGCAGATGTACTCGATAAAGCATTACTTCGTCCAGGTCGTTTTGACCGTCAAGTAATGGTGAGCTTGCCAGACATTAAAGGTCGTGAACAAATTTTAAATGTTCACTTGAAAAAACTACCTTCAACGGCTGGTGTAGATGTTCAAGTTCTTGCGCGTGGTACGCCTGGTTTCTCTGGTGCCCAATTGGCAAACCTTGTAAACGAAGCTGCATTATTTGCTGCACGTCGTAACAAGAATACTGTTGATATGCATGACTTTGAAGATGCAAAAGATAAGCTTTACATGGGTCCAGAACGTAAATCGATGGTGATTCGTGAAGAAGAACGTCGCGCTACGGCTTACCATGAAGCGGGTCATGCAATTGTTGCTGAAATTTTACCGGGCACAGACCCTGTTCATAAAGTAACAATTATGCCGCGCGGTTGGGCTTTAGGTGTAACTTGGCAGTTACCTGAACATGATCAAACAAGCCATTACAAAGATAAGATGTTGAATGAACTTTCGATTCTTTTTGGTGGTCGTATTGCTGAAGAAGTATTCATTAATCAAATGTCGACAGGTGCCTCGAATGACTTTGAGCGTGCAACAAAAATGGCACGTGCAATGGTTACGAAGTACGGCATGTCAGACAAAATGGGCGTAATGGTTTACGAAGATGATTCTCAGCAATCATTCATGGGTAGTATTGGTAGTCGTACGATTTCTGAAACAACTCAACTTGAAGTTGATCGTGAAGTTCGTCGTATTTTAGATGAGCAATATAAGGTTGCGCGTGACATCTTGGAAAATAACAAAGATATCGCACACGCAATGGTTAAAGCGCTTATGGAATGGGAAACGATTGATCGTGATCAAATCCGTGACATTATGGAAGGTCGTGAACCTCAGCCACCAAAAGTTTATGTTGCAGACAACCCTGTGGTTGATGTAACTCCAACAGATGGTCCTGCGACACCTCCGCCATTACCAACTTTGCCAAATGCTTAATTAAGTTATTTAAAAAAGAGTCTCAATTGAGGCTCTTTTTTTATGCATGCTATTTTGAAAAGAATTTAGCAACTGTAATTTAAGACTTGTTAGAATGTATTCAGCGTTTATTTAGGAAAAAAGTATGCAGCTCGTTGCTTTGCCAGAACATATTTTACAGTGTGGTAATTTAAGTTTAGATTTATCAAAACCACATGTAATGGGCATATTAAATGTGACACCAGATTCTTTTAGTGATGGTGGTTTGCATAATGGTAAAGATGAAGCTGTAGCGCGTGCTTTACAAATGATTGCGGAAGGTGCAACCGTTATTGATGTTGGTGGTGAATCTACACGTCCAGGCGCATCTGTAGTTGCTGTGGAAGAAGAGATAGCACGTGTTGTGCCTGTGGTAAAAGAACTCGCAAAACATAATGTTGTGATTTCAATTGATACATCAGAACCCGAAGTGATTAAAGCTGCAGTAAGAGCGGGTGCGCATATTTGGAATGATGTTCGTGCGCTCACACGCCCAAATGCGTTAGAAACAGCGGCAAGCTTAGATATTCCTGTCATTATTATGCATATGCGTGGTGAACCCACAACTATGAATAATTTAGATCAATATAGTGATGTTACTTTTGATGTAATTTCAGAGTTAAAGCAACGTGTAAATGATGCTTTAAATGCGGGTGTTAAATCTGAAAATATTATGATTGATCCCGGTTTTGGTTTTGCCAAAAATGCTCAGCAAAATTTAAAACTTTTAAATGAGTTTTATAAATTAAAGGAAATGGGCTATCCAATACTTTCGGCATTATCACGTAAACGCTTTATTGGTGAAGCGGTAGGTGAGTCTGATGCACAAAAACGGGTGGTTGGTTCTGTGGCAGCAAATTTAATTTCTGTGCAACAGGGTGCATCTATGGTGCGTGTGCATGATGTAAAAGCAACGTGTGATGCGCTAAAAGTTTGGCAAGCGATGCAAAGCTAAATGAGAGGTTATTGATGAAATCTAGGTGGAATGAGGGTTTTGCCTAGATTGTGTATGAATGTTGAATTTTATTTTACATATCAAAACTATATTTTTCATTCAAACTGTAAATAATCATTATATAAAATAATATATTTTTAATAATTAATAACTAATTTGAGAATAGCTATGAAGAATAAAAAATTATGTGTTTTTGGTGTATTAAGTTTATTTATTACCGCATGCGGACAACAACCAAGATTACAGGAAGGTGGTTCATCAGCAAGAATGCTACAGCGTAGCGCTTTACCAGCACAATTGGGCATCGCAAATATTGCTAATTCACCTTCGTTAACAAGTAAACATTTAGATCAATATTCATTAAATACTGAAAAATATCAAAAAAATGTCATTAATCCTGTTAAGCGAGTAGCTGAAGACGCTGTTTCAACTTTTAGTATTGATGTTGATACGGGGAGTTATACAAATGTGCGTCGATATTTACAAAGACAAACTCGGCTGCCACCCGTAGATGCGATTCGCATCGAAGAAATGATTAACTATTTTAATTATGACTATCCACAGGTTAAATCTGAACATCCATTTACTCTAAATACAGAGGTTGTTGCTTCGCCATGGAAGCAAAATGCAAAGCTTATTCGCATTGGTATTAAAGCTAATGATATTGAATATGCTCAATTGCCTGCAGCCAATTTGGTATTTTTAGTTGATGTTTCTGGAAGTATGGCTGGAAAGAGTGGACTTGAGTTGGTGAAAAAAACACTCAAAATACTCACTGAGCAATTACGTACGCAAGATCGTGTGACTATTGTGACATATTCAGGTCGTGAAGAAATTGCGTTAGAAACGACATCTGGGAAAGATAAGTGGAAAATTCTTAAAGTGATTGATTCTTTAGAAGCAAATGGTGCGACATCGGGTGAGAGTGCGATTCGTATGGCATATGATTTGGCTGAAAAGTCTTTCATTAAAAATGGAATAAACCGTATTTTAATTGCGACTGATGGTGATTTTAATGTAGGTGTAACTGATTTTGATACCTTAAAAGGAATGGTTGAGGAAAAGCGAAAAACAGGTATTTCATTAACAACCTTGGGATATGGTGTAGATAACTATAACGAGCATCTTATGGAGCAAATGGCGGATGCAGGTGATGGAAACTATAGTTATATTGATAATGAGAAAGAAGCTCTAAAAGTTGTGGAGCGTCAATTAAGTTCAACTTTGGCAACGGTTGCTCAAGATGTAAAAATACAAGTTGAGTTTAACCCTACAACAGTTAAAGAATATCGTTTGGTAGGTTATGAGAATCGTGTATTGAAGGAAGAAGATTTTAATAACGATCAAGTTGATGCAGGTGATATTGGTGCAGGGCATACCGTAACTGCATTGTATGAAATTATTCCGACAGGTGTTGGTGGTTGGATGTCTGATTCTCGTTATCAAAAAAATGCACAGGATAATTCAAATTCTAATGAATATGCATTTTTAAAGTTGCGCTATAAACTACCTAATCAGCAAAAGAGTATTTTAATTAATCAGCCTATTGAAAATGTATCGAAGAGTTTTGATCAAGCTTCAAAAGATACCCAGTGGGCTGTGGCGGTCACTTCATATGCAGAACTCTTACGAGGTGGGAAATACATTGGAAATATGAATTGGGCTAAAGTATTGGATCTTGCAAATAAAAATGCAAAACCTGATCCTTATTTAATGAAAGCTGAATTTATAGAGCTTGTGGAAACAGCACAAAAATTCAGTTCTAACCGTGGGCGTGATTAGAATAATTGAACTTGAGTTTATAAAGTAATCTTACAGAGTTTTACTTTTAAATTTGGTGAAAGCTTGAGGATGTGTTATATAAGCTCGGTTTTCTGAAATGCTATAAGTTTGAGCTGTATTATGTTGAATGATTTACTTCTCCCAATGTTTGATGATGAGTATTATCCAGATGTACTGGTTGCTGAAGTGAGAGAAAGCATAAAAAAATTTGCGAAGAAAGTTGCTAAGTCAAACTTAAGTGAAAATGATATTTATCATTTTGCTCAAGAATCCATTACAGAAATTAATAAAATGAAACCTCAGTTTGAAGATCTGGATTCATCTTTAGATGATACTGCGGCAGATTATATAGCTGAGGCTATGATGATGGTGGTTCAAGATCAAGGCTATATGGATATTGAAATGGAAGAGTTGGTTGCCACCCGTGAATGGTAATTGAAAATAAACCCTGCATTTGCAGGGTTTATTTTTTTAGAAGTGTAATAATTGCTGATATAAAATTTGGGTAAAGTATTTGCTGTGAGAGCTTTTGTTCTTCAAGCATACATTTATTGTATAAATCTAAATAATAGTGTGTTGGTTGTGCTGAGTTGTTTTTAGTTTGTTGAAAAGCCCAAAATGCCATTTGACGAATTTTGTGTAAGCGCACTATTTCTAAACGTGGGGTGTTTTTATATAGGGGTTCAATAAAAATAACGACATAACCAAAAAAAGAGAATAATACCAAGCTTGGAAAATACAAGTGTGGAATATCTAATATGAAGTAGTTTAATACGAAGAGAATAATGATAAAGATTTGTATATATAAGGCATTTTGAAGTCTTTGAGCGTAAAATTTTGAACAGTGTTTTGCTTGTTGTTGTACCCAAAACTGAAATGGAAATTGAATAAAAGCAAATAAAATAGTAGATAACGTAAGTGCTTGGAGAATATCAAATCGAAAATTATCAGATATAAGTATGGCAAAGCCTAAGCAAAGCATAACGGTACTAATTGCAGTAAAAAAAATGATGGCAAAATTGATGATATGAAAAGAGTGGTAAAAAGGAAGTTTTAATTGAGCAAAATGTAAAGGTTGAAAAAAAGCTTCAGGATGACGTTGTTGTAATTCTTTTAAATTAAAATGATTAGACATAAAAATTAATACTAACACTAAATTTTAGACATAAAAAAACCAGCATATAGCTGGAAATTTTATTGCACCATTTTTCTGTAGTAGAAGAATGGTGCCCGAGGCCAGACTCGAACTGGCACGCTTTGTGGGCGGGGGATTTTAAATCCCCTGTGTCTACCGATTTCACCACTCGGGCATGTGCGCAATAATAGAGGACGAAATAAAACTTGGCAAGTGTATTTCCAATCAATTGCTTTCTTTTCAATCAAATAATTGCGTTATGGTTAAAAAATATAAAATAACAGAAGATTTAACCCGTTTTATACGCAATTGTTAGAATTTTATGATTATATTGTCGATGTAAAATTCTCACTTCTATAATGGCAATTTATAAACTCTAGGTTTATATGAGTTGTTGTTTGAATTTCTATAAATTTTAAATGAGGAAAATATGAAAAAGTATCTCATTTTATTTTTATTGAGTTGCTATAGCTTTGTATTGAATGCAGCAGAAGAAAATATAAAAGTAGAAGAAACAAAAGAAACGATATTTGAAGCGCAAGAAAAGGAAAAAAAAGAAAATTTAGAAAAATATGATGAAGAACAAAGAGATTATAGTTTTATAAATAATAATTTTTACGAAGATGATGTTGTACGCGTGTATAACAACACTGCATATAGTTTTGATGGTGCTCAAAATAAATTTATGTCAGGGCAGACATATGATGTAGGTGTAGATGATTTTGCTGTTTCTTTTGGTTATGGAATGGAATTTAAATTAGATCCAGTTAATAAAGTGGGCTATGAGTATGTTTCAAGCTTTCCTTATGATAGAGGACAAATGGTTCGTTTTTTTTGGTCTAAACGGTTTTAATATATTAGCTTTAAGTTAAAAGGCTTAAGCACATTAAAATTCCTGAAGTAAATAACAAACCAAGTACGATTTTTTTGAATTGAGTGTCTGAAATTTTATAAAATAATTTAGCACCAAAAATAGCAGGAATGCTGACACTAAAAACAAGAATTGCAAGATAGGGGATATGTTCGCTTTGTATATTTCCTTTAATTAAATAAGCAGTTATTGCAAAAAGCTGAATTGCAAAATTAAAATGACGCATAATGTGGCGTTGTTTATCTTTATTTAAGTTTTTGAGCATGACCCACGCAGAGGGCACAGCACCACTAAAACCGCCTAATCCTCCTAAAACTCCACCAATAAAGCCAATACAGCTATCTGCTAATTTTCCTGCATTTTTTATGATGGAAAATTGAGGATTAAACAGCATTAAGGGACTCCAAATAATTAAAAATACACCCAATACAAGTTTGAATATTTCAGGTTGTATTAAGTCGAGTAGCCATGTACCAATAGGAACACCAATTAAGCCTGCTAAAATATAAGGTAGAACTAAAGATTTATTAAATTTATAGATTTTCTTTTCGCTAGATAGTGAAATCATATGACTCCACAACGAAGCAAAGACCACTAATGGTGCTGCGAGTTGAGGTGCTAATACCCAAACCCAGAAGGACATGGCGACCAAGCCAAAGGCGAAGCCTGTTAAGCCTTGTACAAAGCCAGCAATTACAGAACCAATGATAAAAATAAGCCAAGTCATAAAATTAACAGCATAATTATTTGGCTTAATTTTAATCCATCTTATTTAAATTATTAGTTTTAAATTGAATTTTGTTATTTCTATTAAAGATATGTTTTGCATAATATGAGCAAAATATGAATGAATTTCTACATAAATAAAACAACCAATCCCCGATCTATTCATGTGTGTATTTCATAATTTAGAAATAGAATTTTAGGGTTTTTCACATGATTAAAAAAATAATATTGTTATCGGCACTTGGGTTTTCTTTAACAGGTTGTGTAATGGCACCTTACGATGACCGTCCTCATTATTCAGGTGGTTACAACTCCTATGATCGACCTCATTGGAATAATGGTGCGACTCATCGACCTAATTATAGACCGAACTATCGACCAAATGATCGTCCTCATCAGCAGAAGCCTAAGCCTCATCAAACCAAACCTAATTTTCAGGGCAACAAACCGCCAGTGTATCGTCCGCCTGTGAATAGACCATCGCTTAATCGTCCTTCTGAACACAAGCCAAATCACCAAGGTCAAAAACCATCGCAGCACAAACCAAATCATAAGCCAAATGACAAACCAAATCATTCAGGGCAAAAACCAAGTGTAAATAAACCAAGCTTGAATTCGAATTATCCTAGACCGCTAGGTTTACCAAATGCGCAAAGACCACTTCGACCATCGGTATAAAAAAAGGATGCTTAAGCATCCTTTTTTCTTTTAATTTTTATGATCACTTCTTCTGATATAAGCCCGCACGAACGGTACCAGCTTTGGTATTTTTAATTTGAATCCAGCTTGATGGAATTTTTAACTGTGATAAATCACGGTCAGCTTCAATATAAATAAAGCCATCATTTTTTATTAAAGGATCTGCAAGTACTGCGAGTTCTTCCCATAAGTTTAAGCTATATGGGGGATCTAAAAAAACCACATCAAACTGATCTTTTAAAGCTGGTAAGGTCTGCTGTGCGGTTGTAATTTTAAGTTTTGCACGTTGATTGGTTACTTTTAAAAGCTCTAAATTGTCTTTTAAAAATTTAGCTTGTTGAGTATTTGGTTCAATCATAACCACTTGGCTTGCACCACGTGATAATGCTTCAAAAGCAAGTGCGCCAGAACCTGCACAAATATCTAAAACATTGGTGTTTTGAATGTCCCACATGAGCCAGTTAAATAAGGTTTCGCGAACACGGTCGGGTGTAGGGCGTAAGCCTTCAATACTTGCAAAAGGGAGTTGGCGACGTTTCCATTCGCCACCAATAATACGTAATTGGTTTTTCATATCTTAGAGTTACTCTTCACTTTCAACTTGTGAGGCTGCTTGTGAATTGGTTGGACGATTATTGGGTTCTGGTAATGTAGTCGCTGTAGGCATATTTACATTAGCATTGCTTGCAGAAGTATTTGTGTTGTTATTACCACTTGGTAATTCACTTGGTTTAATACCTGCTGTCATTAGACCACCACTCATTTGTGTTGCGGCAGGCTTAATTGGGTTCTTTTTACGGCTTAGAATCCAATAGTCGAATAACGGTTTTGCAAGCTGAGCAGCAGAACCACCATGACGACCATTTTCCCAAACAACAGCAACCGCAATTTGTGGGTTTTCGGCAGGAGCAAAACCTACGAATAAGCCGTGGTCTAGTTGGCGTTCTGTAAGTAGGGCTTCGTTGTATTTTTTACCTTGTGCGATACTTTTAACTTGGGCTGTACCTGTTTTACCTGCAATATCATAAAACGGTGTACGAATACCTCTACCTGTACCTGTGTTAATTACATCTACCATGGCTTCACGCATTTTTATCCAATCTTCAGGTTTTCCATTAAATGGAATAATGCCATCTGTTGCATTGTGAACTTTATGCTCTTTTGCGCCTTTACTTTCACGAAGTACATGAGGCGTAATGTGAGCACCTTTGTTAGATGTAATCGCTGTTGCCATAGCAAGTTGTAATGGTGTTGCAGTAAAGGCACCTTGACCAATACTTACAGAGATGGTTTCTCCGCGTAACCATTTGCTATTACGTGTGCGAAGTTTCCATTCTGGGCTTGGATATAAACCTGAACTTTCGCTTGGTAAGTCGATACCTGTTTTTTCGCCAAAGCCAAATTGACGCATCCATTCATTCATTTTTTCAATACCCATACGGTACGAAAGGACATAGAAGAATGTATCGCAAGAAACGACTTGAGCTGTATGCATGTTTACAACGCCATGACCTGTTTTCTTATGGTCACGGAAGCGGTGGCTGTCGCCAGGAAGGGTAAAGTAACCATGATCTTGAATGGCAGTTTGCCAATCGATTAGACCGTAGTGAATGCCACCTAAACCAAACATTGGTTTAATTGTAGAGCCGGGTGGATAAGTACCTTGAACAGCACGGTTATATAAAGGTTGATCTAAATTATCACGTAGTTCTGAATAATCTTTTGTGCTAATACCTGTAACAAATAAATTAGGATTAAAACTGGGGCTAGAAACTAAAGCTAGAATTTCACCTGTATTTGGGTCTAATGCAACAATTGCACCACGTCGACCTGCGAGTTGTTCACTTGCAACTGTTTGTAAGCCATAGTCGAGAGAAAGGAATAAATCATTACCACGAATAGGGTCTTTACGTCCTAAATGGCGTAAGACATTACCATGCGCATCGGCTTCAATAGATTCATTGCCCGGTAAGCCATGTAGTAAGTCTTCGTAGTATTTCTCTACGCCAATTTTACCAATTAAGTTCGTGCCTGCGTAGGCATCTTTATCAATCGATTTTAATTCTTTATCGTTAATACGACCAACATAACCAATTACATGAGCAAAAAGCTCACCATGTGGGTAATAGCGGGTCATTTGGGTTTCAATATTTACACCTGGAAACTGAAATTTAACTTCACTAAAGCGAGCAATATCTGTCTCATTTAAATTGAGTTTAATTACGACACGTTCAGTTTTACGAGAAACTTTAATACGGCTTTTGAAGCGGTCGATATCTTCTTGAGTAAGTTCTAAAATTGGCGTTAAACGCTCAATTGTATCGTTCATATCATCAATATCTGCACGGCTTAAAGTTGCAGAAAAAACTGGGTAGTTATCTGCTAAAAGTACACCATTACGGTCATAAATATAACCACGAGCAGGTGCTAAAGGCTGAAGACGAATACGGTTTTTATCGGAAGCTGTTGCAAACTCATCGAAGCTGAAAATTTGTAAATATGCGTAGCGAGAAATAAGTAATAAAAGAAAAAAAGTAACAATACCTACAGAAACCAGAACACGATTGCGAAATATGCGCTTTTCTTGCTGAACATTTTTTAAAGGAAAGTTCTGTTTCATACGCAGTGTACTTAGGTTTGTGGGGTGAATGATTTTGATGCTTATTCTAACTCAACTCAAGTGTATTTGTGAAAGAAGCAGATCTATTTAAAAATAAAAATATAAAGCGACGAAATTGACTTAAGCGACACAAATTTACAGAAATGAGGTCTATAGAGTTATGAGTAATTCTGATACATTTCTGATGTAAATATTACTGTTTTTATTTAAAGAACAAGCATAAGTAAGTTGTTGTTGAAAATATGCGTGACAACTTTTGGCTGAATAATGAAAAAACAGCTATAATATCAATACTTATATAGGTTTTATCTCATTTAAATATAAAACTCACTTAAATAAGCAAAGCTTACGGAGGTTAGAGTTAATTTGTTTTAATGAATAATAAGTTTATTTTTTAAATTACTTAGCAAAAGGGTGCAGTTAAAGATTTTAAATACAAATTTCTAATATTGTTCTAGAAAGCTAATAGACAAAATAGAACAATTACTAGAACTTTAAAATCTTGCAAATAGAAAGATATATGGAATTCATGCATGCTTGAGTACATCAATCAGTTGTGGCAAACATTTTTGCAACGTCCAGATTTCTGGGCGGTGCTTAGTATTATTCCTGTCACAGCATTTGTAACTTGGGCGCATGTATGGATGGCACTTAAAATGGTGTTTTTCCCCATTCATTTTTGGGGGGTTCATGTTGGTTCTATTCCTGTTGGTTGGCAAGGAATTGTGCCACGTAAAGCAGGGCGTATTTCAGGCATTATTACAGACAACACATTGTCTAAATTGGGTTCATTGCAGGAATTTTTAGATGCAATGGATCCTAAAGATATGGCGCACATTATTGGTCAGCAAGTTGGTCATGAACTTGAATACTTAATTGATGAAGTCATGATGGAGCGTAATGCCATACTTTGGGAAAATATGCCTTATGCCATTAAGCGCCGTATTTATGCTCAAGCCAATAAGCAATTACCCGGTGTTTTAGAAGATTTAGTTGTCGATTTGACTTTAAATGTAGAGTCACTTGTAGATATGCGTGAAATGGTCGTAAGTCAAATGGAAAATGACCGCCATTTAATGGTTCGCATGTTTTTAAAAGTTGGACAAAAAGAAATTAATTTCATTTGGCATATCAGTGCTTTAATTGGAATTGTCTTTGGTGTTTTTCAAATGATTGTATGGTTCGTGATACCATGGCATTGGACAGTACCTTTTTGGGCATCTGTATGGGGTTTTTTAACGAATTGGATTGCAATTTGGATGGTATTTAATCCACTTGAAGCGCATTATGTTCGTTACCCTCAATTTTTTGAAAGAACTAAAAATCGTAAATTTCCTTGGATTAAACCTGTCATTCCTCGTATAGGGGCGTATAATATTCAAGGTGCTTTTATGAAGCGCCAAGATGAAGTATCGGATGTGTTTGCAAAAGTCGTAACAGAAGAGCTCATTACCTTAAAAACGATTATGTCTGAAATGATGTATGGTGGGAAAAAAGAAAAAACTCGCCGTATTGTGAAACGACATATTAACGAAATTATGGAAACGCCTTTAGTTCGTACGACTTTACAGCTTTCTTTAGGGCCTAAAGAATACGCAAGACTCAAGACTGACTTGATAGATCGCTCAATTGAAATTACGATGGTTCCTATAAGTGACCCAGAATTCAATGCGAGTCGTGCACAAAAAATCTTTCAAATGTTTCGAGATCGTATTCGAGAGTTAACACCAAAAGAATTTCAAAATTTATTACGTCCTGCATTTCAGGAAGACGAATGGATTTTGATTATATTGGGTGGTGTAACTGGATTTGTTGCTGGTTTAATACATTTATTTGTGGCTTTTTTATAATTCGATGCTGAGCCATATAACGAAACGTTGATTTTGTTATAAGCAATGCATCATGTTCATTGTTAAATGAGGATGTTTTTTATGCGCATTATTTTACTAGGACCACCTGGAGCAGGCAAGGGTACTCAGGCTCAGTTGATCTGTAAGCGCTACAATGTCCCACAAATTTCAACCGGTGATATGCTCCGTGCTGCAATTCGTGAAGGTACTGAATTAGGTCTAAAAGCTAAAAGCGTAATGGACAATGGCGGTCTTGTTTCTGATGAGCTTATCATTGGTCTTGTAAAAGAGCGTATTGCTCAACCAGATTGCGTGAATGGCTGTATTTTTGATGGTTTCCCACGTACGATTCCTCAAGCTGAAGCTTTGGAACAAGAAGGCATTAATATCGATCACGTGATTGAAATTGATGTTCCAGATGAAGAGATTGTTCAACGTCTTTCAGGTCGTCGTCAACATGCTGCATCTGGTCGCGTTTATCACATCGTTTACAACCCACCTAAAGTGGAAGGTAAAGATGATGAAACTGGTGAAGATCTTATTCAACGTCCAGATGACCAAGAAGATACAATTCGTCGTCGTTTAGGTTCATATCATACAGAAACAGAACAACTTGTTGGTTTCTACCAAGGTCGTGCTGCTTCTGGTGAAAATGCACCAACTTACAATAAATTAAATGGTCTACGTCCAATCGAAGAAGTTCAAACTGATTTGTTCGCGATTTTAGATCAATCAAAATAATTTAGATTTTTAAAATTCTAATTGTTTTGACAAGAAAAGAGTCCTAAGTCATATTGGGGCTCTTTTTTATTGTTATAACTTTTGAGGACACGATTTTGCTAAAAGTTGGTTTAATCATCTTAGTGATTGCATGTTTGGCAATGCTTTTAGGCTTGTTATATGTGAGCTTTAAAATATTACGTGAAACGCAAAAGAAAGAAGCTTTATTGAAGAAAGATCAAACAACACAATATCAGATTCATCCTAAGCTAAAAGCAGAATTGGATGCGAAAAAAAAAGAATGAAGAATGATTAAAAATATAGATGCATTAAGCATCTATATTTTTAAGTTTAATTGCTCTTTCTGCGCCAAATTCGAAACGATCTGGCCAGTTGCAAACATCAGACACAATGCATTCATTACATTTTGGTTTACGTGCAATACAACAATATCGACCATGCAAAATTAGCCAATGATGCGAGTCGATAATAAATTCTTTAGGAATGACTTTGACTAGTCTATGTTCTACTTCTAGAACATTTTTCCCAACTGCTAAACCTGTTCTATTTCCTAAACGGAAAATATGTGTATCTACTGCCATAGTAGGTTGACCAAATGCGGTATTTAGCACCACATTTGCCGTTTTACGCCCTACACCAGGTAATGCCTCTAAGTCTGCACGGTTATTCGGAACAACGCTGTTATGCTTCTCTATGAGCATTTTACAGGCTTTAATTACGTTCTCGGCTTTAGAGTTATATAAGCCAATTGTTTTTATATATTCTTTTAGCCCATCTACACCTAATGCATAAATCGCTTCAGGCGTATTGGCAACGGGAAAAAGTTTATCAGTTGCTTTGTTTACGCTTACGTCTGTCGCCTGTGCAGATAAAGTTACAGCAACCAAAAGCTCAAATGGATTTGAATAATTGAGTTCGGTTTGAGGATGAGGGCGCTGTTCACGTAACCGTTCAAAAAACGTTTGAATTTGTTTTTTGGTCATATTTTTAACGGTCATGTATTTAAGCTCCTAAAGCTGTAAGTTGCTTGTTTAACTCATCCAATTGTGCACGTTTATTTGCGTCTTCACGAACGCTCAGTTGCTTTTCTAATTTTTTAATTTGCGTTCTGAGCTTTGCTAATTCAATTGTTGTTTTAGCATCTTGCTGAACAACCGTCGGTTTGGCTTTTTCAACACGCTTAATTTCAGGCACATTTGATGTATGAGCTGAAAATTGTGCGAAAAGTTCAGTGTCAATTTCTGCGCGAACAATAGGACCTTTACGATGAATACGACGTTTTTCTTCACGTTGAATATGTGAATAGTAACGTTGTCTTAAATCATTTTGTTCTCGTATACGAATAATTTCAGTTGGAATTTCTTTGGTATCTTCAACTAAATCAATGCAATCGACAGGGCAAGGCGGTATACATAATTCACAGCCTGTGCAAAGGTCGGTCAAAATACTATGCATCAGTTTTCCTGAGCCAATAATGGCGTCTACAGGACAAGCGCTAATACATTTGGCACAACCAATACATTCATCTTCACGAATAATAGCTTTCATGCGTTGTGGGCGACCATCGCTTTGAATAGGCCATACACTTTCTTCGGCTTTTAATTTTGGTCGAGCAAGAAGATCTGCTAAAGCATCGGCAACAGGTTGACCACCCGGAACACATTTATTTGCGTCTTCGCCAGCAACAATAGATTTTGCGTATGGTAAACACCCATCTCGATGTCCACATAGACCACATTGAGTTTGTGGAAGTAAAGCATCAATATTTTGAATGAGTGCGATTTGCGAGTTCATTTAGGTACCACAACTACTCGTAAAAGTAGTAAAAAGGAGGAATTTTATTAAGTTGATGATTTTAACACGAATTATTTCATTAATCTTGTGCTCTAAATTGATACAAAACGTGTCTTTATTTGGTACGTTTATTTTGATAGATATACTTGAAAATTATAGGTTTTTTGTTAACGCTCATAAATATAAATAATTGTTATTTAATATTTAATTAAATTTCATTCAAATAATTGTTGTAGATTCATTACAAAAGATATTTAATGTTTTGCGCCAAAATAAATCGTTGATTGAATTTTTGACCAATTTTGATCCATTTTCTGCTGAGGATTAAGCGTTGAAATACAACACACTTAATGAGTTCCTAGATTACGTAAAAGCACGTGATGCACATCAACCAGAATTTCTTCAAGCTGTTGAAGAAGTGATGACAAGTTTGTGGCCTTTTATTGAAAAAAATCCACAATATGCAGCTCACGGTTTGCTAGAACGTCTAGTTGAGCCTGAACGTGCGATTCAGTTCCGTGTTTCATGGGTAGATGACCAAGGTCAAACACATGTAAACCGTGCGTTCCGCGTACAATATAACTCAGCTATTGGTCCATTTAAAGGGGGCATGCGTTTCCACCCTTCAGTGAACCTTTCAATCCTAAAATTCTTAGGTTTTGAACAAACTTTTAAAAATGCTTTAACTACACTCCCTATGGGCGGTGGTAAAGGCGGTTCAGATTTTGACCCTAAAGGCAAATCTGAAGGTGAAATCATGCGTTTCTGCCAAGCGTTAATGATTGAGCTTTACCGTCATTTGGGCTCTAACACAGATATCCCTGCTGGTGATATTGGTGTTGGTGGTCGTGAAGTGGGTTACATGGCTGGCATGATGAAAAAGCTAAGCAATGACACTTCATGTGTATTCACTGGTAAAGGTTTAACTTTCGGTGGATCATTGGCTCGCCCTGAAGCAACTGGTTACGGTACTGTGTATTTCGCTGAGGAAATGCTTAAGACTCGTGGCGAAAGCTTTAAAGACAAAGTAGTAACAATTTCAGGTTCTGGTAACGTTGCTCAATATGCTGCTGATAAAGCAATGTATTTAGGCGCGAAAGTGGTTTCGCTTTCAGATTCTGCTGGTACTGTTTATGTTAAAGACGGTTTTACAGAAGAATTACTTGCTGAAGTAATGGAACTTAAAAACGTTAAACGTGGTCGTATTTCTGAATTTGCAGCTAAACATGGCTTCGAATATTTAGAAGGTCAACGTCCTTGGTCAATTAAATGTGATATCGCACTTCCTTGCGCAACTCAAAATGAGTTAGATGCAAATGATGCTGCACAATTAATTGCAAATGGTGTGATTTGTGTTGCTGAAGGTGCAAACATGCCTTCTACACTTGAAGCTGTAGAGAAATTCGTTGAAGCGAAAATTCTTTATGCGCCAGGTAAAGCATCAAATGCGGGCGGTGTTGCAACTTCTGGTCTTGAAATGTCTCAAAACGCATTGCGTTTAGGTTGGACTTTCGAAGAAGTTGACGAACGTCTTCATGCAATTATGAAAGAAATTCACCGCAACTGCGTTAAGTTTGGTACTAAAGAAGATGGTACTGTGAACTACGTAGATGGTGCAAATATTGCAGGCTTCGTAAAAGTTGCCGATGCAATGTTAGCGCAAGGTGTATTCTAAGTTTTGCTTAGAATAAGCTAAAAAAACCGAGGCAATTGCCTCGGTTTTTTTACATATTGAGTTTCAAATTAGACTTAAAGTGCGCCTTTTACAGCTTCACGCTCAATTGTCATATCGTGAACATAAGCATATTTAGATTGATCTGCTGCTGGATTTTTAATTTCATAACGTTTAATGCGAATGACTTGGCGTTCATTTGGATTGTGTTCATAGCCTTCAATTGAGTCATAGAAGTTAGACCAGTTTTGATCTGCTTGAGTTTTAATGCCTTTATCGTTGTATTTAATTTCACGTACTTGTAAACAAGTTTGTGGCGCTACACCTTGGCATTGCACAGTTTTAGGATTTACTTCTAAGAAAATCGTTTCACCTTGAGTTTGATATTTTACTTCAGGTGTCATTTTTCCTGTAAACACAAATTTTTCGCCATTCGCTGCAACCAAAGTCAGTGTTGGTCTTTGTGCATCATCAAGGTTTAATACAAATGGTGTTTTACCTGCGCTGAATAAGCTTGAAGCAAAACCTTCTTGTTTTGTAGATGCCTCATCACAAGCCATCATTGTAGACATTATATTTGTTGTCGTAATAATATTGTTTTCAACTTTCCAAGATGTGCCAAGCGTATTACAGCTTGTAGAAACACTTAAACGACCTTTGTCGGCAAAAGTAAGTACGATAGGGCGCTTCGCATTTTCAGTGCTTGCACTCCAAGTATAAGACGTTAATGTTTTATCGGCATTTTGTTGTTGTAGTACTGACACAGCTAAATCTCCAACTTTTTGAATATCGCTAGATTGACAAGCAGCAAGCGCAAAAGGGAATAGGGCAATAGCTAAGTATTTTAATTTCATTTTCGGCGTATTCTTTGTTGATAATTTAAGTAATAAGTAGAATAACTGAAAGTAATGAAATAAAAATGGATACATTCCCAACTTTTGAGTAGAAAATGTATCCCAAATATATCAGATTGTTATTTTTTTATTGCTGAATGCAATATTAATCGAAGCGATAAACATCCATTCCAAGCGAACCCATTGTAAAACTACTATGTACAATACTAAAACGATGACCTGTACCCATAGCAAAGAAAATAGGTGCAAAGTGTTCAATAGTTGGGTGATTACGGTTTACATGAGGAATTTTTTCCCAATCTAAAACAGCATTAAAGTCATTATGATGAAGCTTATTGACCACATAATTACGGAATGTTGAAGCCCATTCAGGAACAGATTGATTATCTCCATTCCAAGAAAGTTCTCGTAAATTATGGGTAATACTGCCCGAACCAATCATTAAAATTTGCTTTTCACGCAGTGGTGCAAGCGTTTGCCCAATTTTATAAATATCTTCAGCAGACATATTCATAGGCAGTGAAATTTCAACCACAGGAATATCTGCTTCAGGGTACATATGAAGTAAAGGCATCCACACGCCATGATCGCGTGGGCGCGTACTATTTGCATGTGCAGAGAAGCCTGCTTGTGCAAAGAGCTGTAAAATTTCTTCAGCTAATTCAGGTTCACCGGGAGCAGGATAGCGAATGTCATAAAGCGCTGGCGGAAAACCACGAAAGTCATGCCATGTTTCAGGACGTACAGCAGAACTTACTTCAAGCGCATTACTTTCCCAATGTGCAGACATAATAATAATGGCTGTTGGTTTAGGAAGATTAAGGCTTAATCTTTCTAATGCTGGCCCAACTTGTTCAGGGTTCAAAGCAAGCATGGGTGAACCATGTGAAATGAATAGCCCTGGTAAAGTTTGTAAGTTCATGACTTTATGCCTAAATAAATAATCTATGGGGATTATCTAAGATAATAAAAATAAGATAAACTCAAATTAATTAACAAATCGTTCTATAGGTAGAACAATTTAAAATTAGCCTGCACGATGGTAAGGGTGGTTGTTGTTAATACTCATAGCACGGTAAAGCTGTTCAATGAGCATGACGCGTACCATAGGGTGAGGCAGGGTGAGTTTAGACAGTGACCAATGCCAAGCCGCAGCTTTACGTACGGCTTCTGAGTGACCATCTGGCCCACCAATTGCAAGTACAATGTCGTTACCTTCTAGCATCCAACCTTTCATGGTTTCAGCAAGTTTTTCGGTGCTAAATTCGCGTCCGCCTACTTCTAAAGCAATAAGCACTTCATTTTGCTTCATGGCATTTAGAATGCTGTCACCTTCGATATTTCTGTATTTTAAAATATCTGCTTCGGAGTCGTTTTTGCCACGCTTTGCCATTGGCAATTCTATTATTTGAGTTTGCACGAATGGTTGTATGCGTTTGAAGTAGTCTTCAAAACCTGTAAGTACCCAAGCAGGCATTTTTTGACCGATAGTCAGAATACGAATTTTCATAAGAAGCAAATTTTTAAAACAGGATTGAATTATACCTTGAAATTCGTGGGTTGGATGAGATTGTTAGTTGAGATTCAATGAGTAGTTAGGGAGGACTGTGTAGGTCGATTTAAAATGCTTTATTGGATTTCTTAAGGTGAATTAAATAACTTTGTAGAACGATGTATGTTTTTTTAATCGTGGAACATATTAATTTTATCAAAAAGCCCAGATTGGTAGTGAGCTTTTTTTGGTGTTGCAGTAACATTTTGATTATTATTGATAATTTTTCATAGTGTGCATTGTGTTAAAATGATTATTTCGATAATCAATTAATGATAAATGGTTAAAATAAATAGAAATAAAATTGAATTGCTTGCTTCTGCGAATTGGTCTCGAATAAGCTGGAAGTTAAGTTGGGAGCCCATCATAAAGTTAGATGAGCTATTACCTAGAGTTGGTGAAAGATACCAAATTTCTTTAAAAGACTCTGAAGCTCGACATACTGAAAATGGGCGATATTATTTGCTTTGGCTCCCTCCACACTCAGAATTGAATACTCTGTATGATCGTCCAACTGAAGTTTTAAAATCTTGTGTTATTGAGGCTGAATTATCTCAGGGTGAGTGGATTACAGATGGTCATAGTTTCGGGGCAGAACGAATTTTTAGTGCAACTATAATTTCAATAAGAAAATTTTTTGATTATTTACCCGAAATTCAAGTAATACAACGGGAAAGAATTTCTCACTATTTTGAATTTCATCATCGAATTGAGTTTTTTAAGTGGGATAATTTCTTTTTGTTTATAATAGATGATGAGTATAAGAATACTGAATTGTTATTCAATATTGATCAGGGAAATTATTATTTAATATTTGTTAATGATTGGCTTTCATATTCTTATGATAGTTATATTTGTAAGTATTTACTCGATGCTCAGCAAATTGAATTTTTAAAGAAATATATGATTGAATCAAATAAATTGACATCATGTACAGAAGATTTAGAAGAAGAGCATTTGGTTCAAGGGGCATTGTATATGTAAGGAGGCGTTACTTTTGATGTAATGAATGATTTCTATTGAGGGCTTACAATTGAATTTCACTTATAAGCATGTAGAAATTAGATGCTCGTACAAGATATTTTCAAATCTATTGAAATTGACTTAACATAAATATCTTATACGAAATGAAAAGAATAAAAATATTTATTTTATCGTTGAAGCAAATAAAAAAAGCACACCGAAGTGTGCTTTTTTTATTTGCTTGTGAAATTAATGACGAGCTGCTTTACCTTCATCTACAACTTTTACAATTGGCGCTTTAACCAATGGCTTAGGTGTAGAAACAAGACCTAAAGCTAAAATCTCATCAATTGATTTAACAGCTTTAATTTCCAGACCTTCTTTCACATTGTCAGGAATTTCGATTAAATCACGAACGTTTTCTTGCGGAATAAATACAAGCTTAATGCCACCACGGTGAGCAGCAAGTAACTTCTCTTTTAAACCACCAATACGCATCGCACGACCGCTCAAGCTCGTTTCACCTGTCATTGCAATATCAGGGCGAATCGCAATTTTAGTGAATGCAGAAACTAAAGCTAGCGTCAGCGCTAAACCAGCAGATGGGCCATCTTTAGGCGTCGCACCTTCAGGTAAATGCACGTGAACATCAGTTTCTTCAAAACGAGAAGCTTCAATACCAAGCTCATCTGCACGAGTACGAACTACAGTCATTGCTGCTGTAATTGACTCTTTCATTACATCGCCAAGTGAACCTGTGGTAATGAACTTACCTTTACCTGGTACAGCAGCAACTTCAATATTCAGAAGCTCACCACCAACCGAAGTCCAAGCAAGACCATTTACACGACCCACTTGTGCTTCTTCTTCAGCCATACCGAAGTCGAACTTATGAGGGCCTAAGTAATCTGGTAAGTTAGCTGATGTCACTTCAACTTGAAGATTTTTCGCTTTCTTGCTTACGGCTTCTTTAACCACTTTACGTGCAATTTTAGACACTTCACGTTCTAAGCTACGAACACCTGCTTCACGTGTATAACGCTGTACGATGTCACGAATCGCTTCTTCATGAACAGTCAATTCTTTGGCACGTAAACCATTGTTCTTAATTGCTTTAGGAACAAGGTAACGGTCTGCGATATGCACTTTTTCATCTTCTGTATAACCCGGAAGACGAATCACTTCCATACGGTCAAGAAGTGCTTCAGGAATATTCATGCTGTTTGCAGTACAAATGAACATCACTTCAGATAAGTCTAAATCAAGATCTAAATAGTGATCGTTAAACTTAGAGTTTTGTGATGGATCAAGTACTTCAAGCAGAGCAGAAGCAGGGTCGCCACGGTAGTCTTGCGCCATCTTGTCAATTTCATCGAGTAAGAACAATGGGTTCTTCACGCCTACTTTTGTTAAAGACTGCACAATTTTACCCGGCATCGCACCAATATAAGTACGACGGTGACCACGAATTTCAGCTTCGTCACGTACGCCACCAAGCGCCATACGAACAAACTCACGACCTGTTGCTTTTGCTACAGATTCACCAAGCGAAGTTTTACCCACACCCGGAGGACCAACTAAGCAAAGAATAGGACCACGAAGTTTTTTCACGCGTGATTGAACAGCAAGATATTCAACAATACGTTCTTTAACTTCATCTAAACCATAGTGGTCTGTATCTAAAATATCTTGAGCTTTTGCTAAGTTGATGCTGACTTTGCTCGCTTTATTCCAAGGCGTATCTAAAATTGCCTCAATATAGTTACGAACAACTGCCGCTTCACTTGAAGCAGGTTGCATTGCTTTAAGCTTACGGAATTCAGCTTCAGCTTTTTTACGTACATGTTCAGGTAAATCTGCTTCAGCTAAACGACGTTCAATTTCTGCAACATCATCTTCAGCACCGCCATTAATATCGGAAAGTTCACGCTGAATGACCTTCATTTTTTCATTTAAGAAGTATTCGCGTTGATTCTTTTCCATTTGACGTTTTACAGAGTCATGCAATGTTTGCTCAATCTGTTGTTCTTCAGATTGTTGTAGCAAATAAGTCATGAGTTCTTGTAAATGTGCTTCGAATTCATCGTGTTCTAAGAACTTTTGCTTTACATCAATATTCAAAGGAACGCGTGTTGCAACAAAGAAGAGTAACTGAAGTAAATCTTCAATTTTATTTGCTGCCGCAATAAGTTCACGTGCATTACGTAATTTTGCCTCTGCATATTGCGCAAATAAAGCACGTAATTCTTCAACACGATTAGATTGAGTTGCTGCATCCACAGAAACAGTCATATCGCTTAAGCTGTGTTCTGCTGTGAGGTGATCATCGTTGTCGATAATTTTCACGAGTTTAGAACGATGTAAACCTTCAATTAATACTTTTATGCAGTTTTCATCGTTTTCATGATTCACAACTTGGACAATCTTCGCGACAGTACCGTATTGATATAGATTTTCGTGATCAATTTCTTCTGTAAGAGAATCTCTTTGTGCAACAACAAATACTAAGTTGTCATTGTTACGAGCGACATCAACAGCCTTGATCGATTTTTCACGACCTACAAATAAGGCAATTTGCATGTGAGGGTAAACGACCACGTCACGTAACGCTAAAAGCGGTAACACGCTAGGAACCTGAGGTTCTAAGGTTTCTTCATTCATAATATTTTCAGACATGGGCACTCCTAATGAGTAACAACGGTGTTGCCATGTTTTTATAGTGATGGGTATTTAAAAAATTACAAGGGTAATGCTTAATAAAATGTCTAAAAAATGACTAAATATGTGATTTTTAAGTGATAGCTATAGTTTAAATGGTGATTTAGCGTTTAAAACGATGCAATTTACTTGGTGTAAGTAGGGCATCTAAAGGTTGATCCCATGTTTGACGTTCAAGTTGTATATTTAGAAATTGGAAATCATGTGCTAAACCTAAACGATACGGCTTGCGAGGCGAGTTTGCTAAAGTGCGATCATAAAATCCACCTCCCATTCCTATACGCGTTCCAAACTCATCACAAGCCAATAAAGGCATAACGAGTAAGTCTAATTTAGCCACATGAAAACCACGACTTTTTCGAGGTTCTTGCATACCTAAAATATGGTTGGCAAAACGTTTACTTCTATATTGATGTTGTGAAATTTCAACCCAAACGAGTTTTTGACTCATATTGCAAACGACAGGTAAATAAACTTGTTTGCCATGTGTGAATGCCATTTCAATGATTTTTTTTGTTCTTATTTCACCAAATGCATCTAAATAAATACCAATGTGTTGAGCAGTTTGATATTGATCAAGACGACGTAATTGATTCAAAGCGCGAGTTTCAGCTTGTGCTTGTTGATATGAAGAAAGGCTTCTACGTTGCTTACGAATTTGGCGTCTTAATGTCTGCATGATATTGAAAAATTAGAACAACATTTGAATAGGATTGTACTGCTTGAAGGCTAAAATAAACTAGGTTTATTTGTGATGAATCATTTGCCGTTTTAAAATTAATTTTAGATTATTTATTGCTTCAGTTCTTTAAGAATAGGGCAGCAATTTTCATCTGTAGATTTGCATTCATCTACCCAAGAACTCAGGCGTTTTTTTAAGGCTTTTAATTCTTTAATGCGTAAATCAATTTTTTCTAAACGTTGCTCAATCACTTTTCGAACTTGATCTCGATCATCTATCTGTAATTTTAATAATTCGTGAATTTCACTCAGTTGTAATCCTGCATCTTTACCTTTTTGAATAAAGCTTAGGGTTTCAACATCTTGATTAGAATAAAAGCGATAATTTCCTTGCTGTTCGGGAATGCGCATTAAGCCAATACGTTGATAATAACGAATGGTTTCAACAGATGAATTGGTCATTTTAGCGAGTTTGCCAATGGTAAACATATATTGTCTCCTAAAATACTTGACTCTGTACCTAGGTACAGACTTTATCCTAGTATAAACATAAAAATGTAAGAGTGTCTAAGATGGAACAAGCTAAAAAATCTGCATGTTGTTCTCAGTTTAAAGCAAAGCTAGAACTTGTAACGACAGATCCGATTTGCGGTATGACGGTTGCAGAAGATTCTGAGCGATATTTCGATTTTGAAGCGAAACGCTATCTATTTTGCTGTGATGGATGTAAAACAAAATTTGCAGAAAACCCAGAAAAGTATTTGGCTAAAACGGATGTATCACCCGTAAAATCTTCATGCTGTGGTTCTAAAAAAGCAGAAGCTGTTCCTGAAAAAAAATCATGTTGTGGAACTCAACCAAAAACTGAGGTTGTTGAAGAAGTCACCACAAAATGTTGTGGTTCAAAACATAAAGCACCCGTTATTGAAGCTAAAAAATCGAGTTGTTGTGGTGGCTCAAAACCAAGTGCAGATGCAAATACAGAAATAGATTTGGTTTGTGGAATGTCTGTAGATACATCGACAGATTTAAAAACAGATTATCAAAATAAAACGTATTACTTCTGCAACCCATCTTGTGTAGATAAGTTTAAAGCCGATCCTGAATTTTATTTAATTCCTTTTGATGAGCGACCTGTGCCTGAAGGTGCTGCGGACATGGACTTTACTTGCCCAATGGACCCTGAAATTGTGCAAAAAGGTCCGGGAACTTGCCCTATTTGTGGTATGGCTTTAGAACCTATGCAACCCACGTTGGACGATGGTCCAAACCCTGAATTGGTCGATTTTAGTAATCGATTCTGGAAAACCTTACCATTAACTTTATTGGTATTTGTTTTGGCAATGGGTTCGCATGTTCATGCCATGATTCCTCAGCATATTCAGCCGTGGATTGAGCTTGTGCTTTCACTTCCTGTGGTGCTTTGGGCAGGTAAACCAATTTTAGAACGTTGCATTTCATCTTACAAAACACGTAATTTGAATATGTGGAGCTTAATTGGTGTGGGTGTAATTGCTGCCTTTGCATATAGTATTGTTGCAACCATTTTCCCTGCGCTTATACCAATGGAAGCAAAGACAGGTCATGGCGTTGCTGTGTATTTTGAAGCGGCTTGTATGATTGTTTCATTAAGCTTACTTGGTCAAATTATGGAATTAAAAGCACGTGCAAAAACCGCCGATGCTTTAAAATCATTGCTTCGTTTACAAGCCAATACTGCAACATTGGTACAAAATGGCGAACTTATTGAAGTTGATATTTCAATGGTGAAGCAGGGGGGCATTCTACAAATCGCATCGGGTGAGCAAGTGCCACTTGATGGTTTGGTTGTAGATGGAAAAACCTATGTAGATGAGTCGATGATGACCGGTGAGCCTGTTCCTGTGAAAAAGGAATTGGGTGATCAGGTGATTGGTGGAACGGTGAATCAGCAAGGGAGTATTCGTATAGAGGTTGCTGCTGTTGGTGCAAATACAACGCTAGCTAAAATGATTCAAACAGTTGCAGATGCGCAGCGTTCAAAAGCACCTTTACAACGTTTAGCCGATGTTGTTGCAAAATATTTTGTAGTGACTGTATTGGCAATTAGCGTACTTACATTTATTGCATGGATGGTTTTTGGAAAAGCACAATTTGATTTAGCTTTAATGTGTGCCGTAGCTGTTTTAATTATTGCTTGTCCTTGTGCTTTAGGCTTGGCAACACCAATGTCTGTTATGGCAACAACAGGTCGTGCAGCGCAAAAAGGTGTTTTATTTAAAGATGCTGAAGCCATTGAAGCCTTAAGTAAAGTCACAACTTTGGTGATTGATAAAACAGGAACATTGACCGAAGGCAAGCCAAGTCTGAAAGAAATTAAGTTATTGGTACCCGAGTTAGATCAGCAACAAATAGAAACTTGGATTGCTTCAATTGAGCAATTCTCAACGCATCCAATTGCACATACATTATCTAAAATTGTGCCAACATCATCTTATGTCAATGTTCAAAATTATGAAGATGTTGCGGGCTTTGGCGTAAAGGGTGAGATTGATGGTTTTGCAGTTTATATTGGTAGCCAAAAGCTCATTGAGCAACTAGGTTTAAAAATTTCAGCAGACTTGCAAAACGAACTTGATGTTTTACGTGAACAAGGGCAGGTCATTAGTTTCTTAGCAACAGATTCTACTTTGTTGGCGTACATTTCTATTCATGATGCTTTAAAACACAATGCTTATCAGGTGATTCGTCAACTTATTGCCGATGGTGTTGAAGTGGTGATGGCAACAGGTGACCATGAAAAGAATGCGCAGATTGTGGCAAATGAGCTTGGAATTCAGCAAGTTTATGGAAACTGTACGCCGCAAGAGAAACTCGACATTGTGAAGCAATTACAAGCGCAAGGTCGTATTGTGGTAATGGCGGGTGATGGTATTAATGATGCGCCTGCATTGGCTCAAGCGCATATTGGTATTGCAATGGGGAATGGTACAGACATCGCGAAACAAACAGCACAAATTACTTTGGTAAAAGGTGATATTCGTGGTGTTGCAGATGCAATTCACATGGCAAAACTGGGTGTGAAAAATATGAAGCAAAACCTTGCTTTCTCATTCGTATATAACGGATTAGGTGTTCCTGTGGCTGCGGGTGTATTTTTTCCATTAACAGGTTTGCTATTAACACCAATGTTTGCAGCGGTTGCCATGTCTTTAAGTTCATTATCGGTTGTAATTAATGCTTTAAGATTGCAAAAATCTGAATAGGTTGTATCGCAAGAATAAAAAGCCCGAAATCTATTCGGGCTTTTTATTGGTTATTTAATCTAAAAAACAAATCATAATAATGAGAACAATCTGTTTTAACTATTTTATGTTGTTTAGTATATTTATCACACAAATTAAGACCACCTTATATTTTAAGGAGGTGGTTTATCTCCCTAAACTAATTTGGATGAATGTTATGACTAAAGTAATTGCGATTGCTGCTTTTTCGATATTGGTATCTGCGTGTTCGTATAATCCTGTGCAATACGAGCAACAACGTATGTATGACAATGCATTGCATAACAAACAAAATGGTTAATTCCATTTGTTAAATGAAGAAAGCCAAGTGTTTTGCACTTGGCTTATTTTTTGCGTTTAGATATTTTTATTATTTTTATAAATTTCAGGCATAAAAAAACCAGCATATAGCTGGAAATTTTATTGCACCATTTTTCTGTAGTAGAAGAATGGTGCCCGAGGCCAGACTCGAACTGGCACGCTTTGTGGGCGGGGGATTTTAAATCCCCTGTGTCTACCGATTTCACCACTCGGGCATTTTAACAAGATGGAGGCGGAGGTCGGAATCGAACCGGCGTACACGGAGTTGCAGTCCGCTGCATGACCACTCTGCCACCCCGCCATGTCTTGTTGATGCGTATATTAGCAAGCTCTGAAAAAAAAACAATAGCATAGGTGTGCTGTATGTGCAGAAAAACATCATATTGGCAAAAATAATTAAAATAATGATGTAGAATGTGCAAAATTGATTCATATCAACACTTGGAGATGTGCCGTGGCATTAGTTTTAGATGGCCGTGCATTAGCAAAGCAAATTGAAGCTGACTTGTTAACTCGCGTAGAAGCGCTGAAAGAGAAAACAGGTCGTACCCCAATTTTGGCGACTATTTTAGTAGGTGACGATGGTGCATCTGCGACTTATGTTCGTATGAAAGGAAATGCTTGCCGTCGCGTAGGCATGGATTCTTTGAAAGTTGAACTTTCAAAAGAAACTACGACTGAACAATTGCTTGCTGAAATTGAAAAATTAAATGCAAATCCAGATGTTCACGGTATTTTGTTACAACATCCTGTACCTGCTCAAATTGATGAGCGTGCATGTTTTGATGCTATTTCTCTTGCAAAAGACGTAGATGGTGTAACTTGCCTTGGTTATGGCCGTATGGCAATGGGTGAAGCTGCTTATGGTTCTGCTACACCTGCAGGCATCATGACTATTCTTAAAGAAAACAACATTGAAATTGCAGGTAAACATGCGGTTGTTGTTGGTCGTTCTGCTATTTTGGGTAAACCAATGGCTGCAATGTTACTTGAAGCGAATGCGACAGTAACAATTTGTCATTCACGTACTCAAGATTTAGCAAGCTTTGTAAAACAAGCAGACATTATTGTTGGTGCTGTAGGTAAAGCTGAATTGATTCAAAAAGATTGGATTAAGCAAGGTGCAGTTGTTGTTGATGCTGGCTTCCATCCACGTGATGGCGGTGGTGTAGGCGACATCCAATTAGTTGGTATCGAAGAAATTGCTTCTGCTTATACACCTGTTCCAGGTGGTGTTGGTCCAATGACAATTACAACGTTAATTCGTCAAACGGTTGAAGCTGCTGAAAAAGCACTTGGTTAATTAAATCTTCCCTGACCCTCCTTTGAAAAAGGAGGGGATTCTAGGTTCCCCTCTTTTTTAAAGAGGGGTTGGGGGAGATTATTTGAAAATAGACGAATTAAAAGAATTTAAATGAGCGACACTTTTCAACTTACTCAAACTCCTAAACATCTCCTACAAGCCTTACATGATGTGATTCCACATTGTGAACTTCAAGTACAGCAACTTCCTGAAACCCCAATATCTCTTTGGCTCATTCCGCCTGTTTTTCCTACAGATAAGTTAGATGATGAAGTCATTCGTCGCATTTGGAATGACACGCCGTATTGGATTTTTTGTTGGGCATCTGGTTTAGCAATGGCACAATGGTTGTTGGCTGAACCACATCATGTGAAAGATAAAGTGGTTTTAGACTTTGGTGCAGGGTCAGGTGTAGTTGCAATTGCAGCAAAAATGGCAGGTGCAAAACGTGTGATTTGTTGTGATATAGATCAAGTCAGTTTAGATGCTTGTCGTGCCAATGCGGAGTTAAATGGTGTAGAACTTGAATATTTGGAAGACCTATATAAAGCAGAACAAGTCGATATTTTACTTGCTGCAGATGTACTTTATGATCAGTGTAACCGTTTCTTTTTAGATGAATTTTTAAAGTTTTCAGATGAAGTTTGGGTGGCAGATAGTCGTGTAAAAAACTTTAGCCATCCGAAATATAAGAAATTAGATGAGCGAAGTGCTACAACTTGGCCCGATTTAGACGAATCGCCTGAATTTAGAAATGTAAGCTTTTATAAAACTTTGTAATTCATAGTTTTAAGATATAAAAAAAGGACATGTGTAATGTCCTTTTTTTATGTATCAAAATTAAGAACAAGTATAACGAACAACACGAAGTGTAGATGGGCGAGCTTCTAAAGCTTGACGAGTTGCATAGTCTTGGTCGCTATATAAACCTTGAGTGTTAGATAAGCCAACACTTGTACGGCTTTGACCAATTTGACGACCAAATTCAACATCTTGTTGTGGGTTCGCAATTTCATTAACGCTTAAAATGCTAAGTTTATAAGTCTTAGATGTGCCTAAAACTTTTTGGCAAGCACGTTGAAGCTTAGTTTCATCTAATTGTTGGTTTTGGCGACCTGCAAGCGTATAAGCCATTGTTGCAGTATCAGCAGTTTGAGATTCAATTTGATAGCCCACATTGCCATTAAATTGGCGTGGTGTACTTTGACAAGCAGCAAGACCTAAAACAAGAAAACCTAATCCTAAAAGTTTATAAGTGTTATTCATCTTCAAAGTTCCAAACATTTTTATATAATTGAGTATGCCATAAGGAAAGTGATTTCTCGATGAAAGTTTTTATTTTATTTATCTTGTGAATAATGATTAAAAAACAAAGCAAGCCCTAATTAACGGCTTGCTTCATATCAAAGATAACAGGGTTCTAGTTGTCTGTAATCATTGAATGCTTCTTTGTGTCTTTCATGAATATATAGGTAATTAAAGAAAGACCAATCATGAATGTAATGTAGTAGAAGAAATAGTGTTCATAGCCTGCATTTTTAAAGCTAAGAGCGACTAATTCTGCTGTACCACCAAATAATGTATTGGCAATTGCATAAGGCAAAGCAACACCTAATGCACGAATATGAGCAGGGAATAATTCGGCTTTTACAACCGCATTAATCGCTGTGTAGCCAGAAACAATAATCATGCCACTCATACAGAGCATAAATGCAGTCATTGCATTGTTGGTTGCACCAATATGGTTGAAAATAGGAATAGTGAAAACAACACCTAAAACACCAAAGGCAATCATAATTGGTTTACGACCAGTTTTATCTGAAAGTGCGCCAATTGCAGGTTGAATAAGCATAAAAATAAAGATGGCCGCTGTGGTAATTTCTGTAGCGGTTGTCTTTTCAAAACCTGATGTATTTACAAGATATTTTTGCAAATAAGTGGTAAATGTATTGAATGCTAAAGTACCGCCTGCTGTAAGCATAATTACGGTAAATGCAGCTTTTGGATGTTTGGTAAAAAGCTCGATAAATCCTGATTTAGGGCCACCTTCTTTTGCCATTTTTTGAGCTTGTTTAGATGATTCACTTTCAACAAGACCGCGACGAATCCAAAAAACAACAATCGCTAAAATAGCGCCAATAAAGAAAGGAATACGCCATCCCCAGTCGCCAAGTGCTTGTTCGGACATGGTACGTTGTAATACGAGGAGTGTACAAAGTGCTAAAAGTTGACCTGATATAAGCGTTACATATTGGAAACTTGAGAAAAATCCACGATGATTTTTACCTGCCATTTCACTTAAGTATGTTGCGCTTGAGCCATATTCACCACCTACGCTTAAACCTTGTAATAAACGTGCAAATAACAGCATTGCAGGAGCGAACATGCCTATTGTTTCGTAGGTTGGTGTGCAGGCAATAATTAAAGAGCCCACACACATTAATGAAACAGATAAAGATAAACCTGCCTTACGGCCGTGACGATCGGCATAAACTCCCATAATCCAAGCGCCAATTGGGCGCATAAGGAAACCAAGTGCAAAAACTGCAGCAGCTTGGAGAAGTTTTACTGTGCTATCGCCTTCAGGGAAAAATTTGGGTGCAAAATATAAAGTAAATGCGGCATAAACATACCAGTCATACCATTCAACTAAGTTGCCTGCTGAACCACCAATGATAGATTTAACACGTGTTTTACGATCGATTGTAGGCTGTTCTACTTGAACCTGAGCTTCATTGCTCATATTTTTCTCCGTTTAAAATGGAGTCTTTATTTTTGTGCTAAGGGGCGAGTGATGTTTACACTGCCATAGTTTAAATAAATAACTTCAAATATATTGGTAGTATTATTGAAAAAATCATCATGTGATTATTCAAATAAATAGAATAATTTTTAATTATTTAAGTGTAAAGTTGCTGAATATTTAAACATAAGGTTTTGAGAGGTATGTGTTGGTGGTTTTTAGTGCGATTTCAATTAAATAAGTGAGAAAATGGTGCAAAAAATTATAATGTAGATTTATGTTTCTTTATGATGATATGAATCAGTAAGTTAAATTGATTAAAACTCCTTCTTTAAATTTTATAACTGTTATTTATTGGTGCACCATTTATCGGAATTATTTTATAAAAAATAAAAAAGGTCGCTTACGCGACCTTTCTATTTAAATTAATTGACCATTTAGCTTATTGCAATCTACTGGTGAGTTAAATTTAACAGCTGTACCTGTAATTACAGGGCGTACAACGCGCCAAGGCCAGAAACCAAAACGTTGGCTACCGTTGTAATTAATAACAGCATCCGCTTTATAGCGGTGTGCAATTTTTGAAATTGTTGGATAAAGATCGACAACAGATCCGTATGTGCCTTTACCCGCTTTAATACGTCTAATTACTTTGTAATCTGTGCTTTCAGGTGTTCCTTTAATTAAACAAATTTTATTTGATTCAGTTGTGGGAGTTGGAATTTCCGCTGTATTTGTACTTGGGGTAGTGGCTTGAGTTGGTGTAACTGTTGTCGTTAATTCTGCATATGCAGATGTTGCAATAAAAAGGCTAGTGAAACTAGCAATAAGTATTTTTTGTGTATTCATTAGATATTTAACCCCTTTGTAAACATAGTAAAAAATAAAGTGAATATTGGGTTAATAAAAAGGCCGCTTACGCGACCTTTTTATTTAATTTTTTATTAAGCAGATTTCTTAACAGCTTCTAAAAGTTCGTTTTGACGAGCTTTTAATGCAGCCGGAAGACGTTCGCCTAATTTGTCGAACAATTCTGTGTGGCTTTCAAGTTCTTTGATCCATTGATCTTTGTCTTGAGAAGTAACAAGGTCAAACTGTTCTTTAGTGAAGTCTGAACCAGTCCAGTTTAGTTGTTCGTAAGTTGGAACATAACCAATTGGAGTTTCAACTGCAGAAGCACGACCTTCACAACGGTCAATGATCCACTCAAGAACACGCATGTTTTGACCAAAACCAGGCCATACGAAGTTGCCTTCAGCATCACGACGGAACCAGTTTACGTTGTAGATACCAGGAAGTTTGTTACCAGCAGCTTCAGCTTTAGCAGCAACTTGCTCGCCCATTTCTAACCAATGAGAGAAGTAGTCAGCCATGTTGTAACCAGCAAATGGAAGCATCGCAAATGGATCGCGACGAACAACACCTTGTTGACCAACAGCAGCAGCAGTTGTTTCAGAACCCATAGTTGCAGCTTTATAAACGCCATCAACCCAATCAGTTGCTTCAGAAATTAGAGGCACTGTGTCTGCACGACGACCACCAAAGATGAAGGCAGAGATTGGAACACCTGCTGGATTTTCCCAGTCAGCGTCAATAGACGGGCATTGACCAGCAGCAACTGTGAAGCGAGCATTTGGATGCGCAGCTTTTTCTTCGCCAGTGTGTGGTTGACCTTTCCAGTTTGTAAGGTTAGCAGGCGCTTCTTTAGTAAGACCTTCCCACCAAACTTCACCGTTGTCAGTAACAGCAACGTTTGTATAGATAACATCTTTATGAAGAGTAGCCATACAGTTCGGGTTAGTCTTAGTATTTGTACCAGGAGCTACACCGAAGAAACCAGCTTCAGGGTTAATTGCGTATAAGCGACCATCTTCACCTGGTTTGATCCAAGCAATATCGTCACCTACAGTTTCAATTTTCCAACCTTCGTAACCTGCTGGTGGAATTAACATAGCGAAGTTTGTTTTACCACAAGCAGAAGGGAATGCAGCTGCGATGTAGTGTTTTTCGCCTTTAGGGTTTGTCACGCCAAGAATTAGCATGTGTTCAGCTAACCAACCTTGTTGACGACCCATGTAAGATGCAATACGTAAAGCTAGGCATTTTTTACCAAGCAATGCGTTACCGCCGTAACCAGAACCGTAAGACCAGATTTCACGTGTTTCTGGGTAATGAACAATCCATTTTTCAGGGTTGCAAGGCCATGCAACGTCTTTCTCGCCTTCAGCAAGTGGAGCACCTACAGTGTGTACGCAAGGAACGTATTCACCATCAGTACCTAAAACGTCATAAACAGCTTTACCCATACGTGCCATTTTAGACATGCTAACTGCTACATAAGGAGAGTCAGTTAATTCAATACCGATATGAGCAATATGAGAACCTAAAGGACCCATAGAGAAAGGAACAACGTACAATGTACGACCTTTCATAGAACCATCAAATAAACCGTTTAAGCGAGTACGCATTTCAGCAGGCGCTTCCCAGTTATTTGTAGCACCAGCATCTTCTTTGTTTTCTGAACAAATATAAGTACGACCTTCAACACGAGCAACGTCAGAAGGATCTGAATTAGCAAGGTAAGAACCAGGATGTTTTTCTTGGCTAAGCTCTTGCATAGTGCCGTTAGCGATCATCAAGTCGATATAACGTTGATATTCTTCAGGGCTACCGTCACACCATTCAATTTTCGCTGGTTTCGTTAATTTTGCAATTTCTTCTACCCAAGCAATAAGCTTAGGGTGACGAACGAATTCTGGTGCGTTCACTTGGGTCATGATGAGGCCTATCTCAAATGTGTACAAGCTGTACAAGTATAAATCGATGTAATGGGGTACATTACAAAGATGAAGTATAAAAAGTGGCGTTATTAAAGCATAAAATGACAAAAAAAATAAGACTTAAGCATAGGGCGATATTAGAAGGGGTGTTGTGTTGATTTTTAAAATTATCCATAAAAAACAATATGTTAATTTAAGATAAATAAAATTAAAATTTATTTCCCACTTTAATGTGTGGTATTTATTTTAATTATAGTTATTAAAATCAGTTACTTACGTGGGTGATTTTTTGACATTTTGTTATTGATTTAATAAATGGTCGTAATTCCAAATCCGCATAAAGGGTGGGTTGGTTAATATCTAAACTACTAAAATCACAATAAATTATAAAGACATCCAAAATTTATGTTAATCGCTTATAAAAACATAACTATTTTTTATAGATATTTCTACGTAATGTACGTAAATGAAAGGGATTTTAAATATTTTTTCAAGAAATATTAATATGATTTGAGTTGAAAAAAGTTATCCATTAACTGATGTATTATTGAGGGTAAATTATTCTTCAGAATAACCTTTTATTATTTAGGGTTTAACGCTTACATATACTGTTTGATATATAAGTTAAATGTACAAATGGCTCTAATTCTGAATTATCTTCATTAGCTTTTATTTTTGGATTTAACTCAATAAAACGTTAAAAAATTGCTAAAAAATCATTTTGGATAAAAAAAATACAAAAAAACCTATTTTTTTTAGCATTAGCCCTTGAAGCGATTTTTTCCATCCCCACAACAGAGTCATCGAAAATGATTTAATTTGATGGTGACCTAAGGAATAACAAAGTCATCATCTTTTACCAAAAAAGACTAAGTCTGATGGAGTTTACTATGAGCAATATTCGTCCTTTACATGACAACGTTGTTATTCGCCGTGTTGAAAAGGAAACAAAAACTGCTGGTGGTCTTATTTTAAGTACTTCAGCAGCTGAGCAACCAGCACAAGGTGAAATCATTGCAGTTGGCAATGGTAAAGTAACTGATAATGGCGTTCGCGCTTTAGATGTTAAAGTAGGCGACAATGTATTGTTTGGTACTTATGCTGGTACAAAAGTAAAAGTTGACGGTGAAGAGCTTCTTATTATGAAAGAGTCTGACATTTTAGCGGTATTAGAAGGTTAATCCTTTAACCCAGTGTCAAATTTTTTAATCAGATTTTGTAAAAATTTAAAAAAATTAGGAGTTAGTTATGTCAGCTAAAGACGTAAAATTTGGTGATTCAGCTCGTGCAAAAATGATTGCAGGCGTGAACGTTCTTGCAGATGCAGTAAAAGTTACTTTAGGCCCTAAAGGTCGTAACGTTGTTATTGACCGTTCTTTCGGTGCACCGCACATCACTAAAGATGGTGTTACTGTTGCAAAAGAAATTGCGTTAAAAGACAAATTTGAAAACATGGGTGCTCAACTTGTTCGCGAAGTTTCTTCAAAAACAAATGACATCGCTGGTGACGGTACAACAACTGCTACAGTTTTGGCTCAAGCAATTTTAAACGAAGGTATCAAGTCTGTTACTGCGGGTATGAACCCAATGGATTTGAAACGCGGTATCGATCTTGCTGTTAAAGCTGTTGTTGCTGAAATTAAAAACACAGCAAAACCTGCTTCTGACTCTAAAGCAATTGAGCAAGTTGGTTCTATCTCTGCAAACTCGGACACTACTGTTGGTAAACTTATTGCTCAAGCAATGGAAAAAGTAGGTAAAGAAGGCGTTATTACTGTAGAAGAAGGTTCTGGCTTTGAAGACTCTCTAGATGTTGTAGAGGGTATGCAGTTTGACCGTGGTTACATCAGCCCGTACTTTGCAAACAAACAAGAAACTTTAACTGCTGAACTTGAAAATCCATTCATTCTTCTTGTTGATAAAAAAATCAGCAATATTCGTGAATTGATTGCAGTTTTAGAAGCTGTTGCTAAAACAGGTAAACCACTTCTTATTATTGCTGAAGATGTTGAAGGCGAAGCGCTTGCAACTCTTGTTGTAAACAACATGCGTGGCATTATTAAAGTATGTGCGGTTAAAGCGCCTGGCTTTGGTGACCGTCGTAAAGCAATGCTTCAAGATATCGCTATTTTAACTGGCGCTACTGTAGTTTCTGAAGAAATTGGTATGTCTTTAGATCAAACTACGCTTGAACACTTAGGTACTGCGCATAAAGTAACTGTTTCTAAAGAAAACACAGTGATTGTTGATGGTGCTGGTGTTGCAGAACAAATCGCTGAGCGTGTAACTCAAATTCGTGCTCAAATTGAAGAATCTACGTCAGAATATGACAAAGAAAAACTTCAAGAACGTGTTGCTAAATTGGCAGGCGGTGTTGCTGTAATCAAAATTGGTGCTGCAACTGAAGTAGAAATGAAAGAGAAGAAAGACCGTGTAGATGACGCTCTTCACGCAACTCGCGCTGCGGTTGAAGAAGGTGTTGTTGCAGGTGGTGGTGTTGCGTTAGTTCGTGCAGCAGCTTCTCTTGAAGGTGTTACTGGTGCAAATGATGACCAAAATGTTGGTATTAACATTTTACGTCGTGCAATTGAAGCGCCACTTCGTCAAATCGTATCTAACTCAGGTGACGAGCCATCTGTAGTAATTAATGCTGTGAAGAACGGTGAAGGTAACTTCGGTTATAACGCTGCAACTTCTGAATATGGCGATATGTTAGAAATGGGTATTCTTGACCCTGCTAAAGTAACGCGTTCAGCACTTGAACATGCTGCATCTGTTGCAGGCTTAATGTTGACTACAGAATGTATGATTACAGACATTCCAGAAGACAAACCTGCTATGCCTGATATGGGCGGCATGGGTGGTATGGGCGGCATGATGTAATTCATCAACCGATCATAAGATCCAAAAAATCCCTGCTTATAGCAGGGATTTTTTATTGCTTGAAAATAATTTTACTAGCGAGGTTGTTTTAAATATTGAGTTGCAGCTTTACGACCTAAACCAGGATCATCGGTAAATACACCATCTACACCCGCATTAAAGAATATTTGATATTCAGCCATAGCACCTTGAATACATCGTTCATTCGTATTTTTATTGCAATCTAATGTATCAATTAAAAACTTATTTTCAGGTCGTAAACTATAAGGATGAATTTTTAAACCCTGTACATGAACATCTTGAACAAAATGCGTAACTTCACCTGCATTATTTACAATATAGTTTTTACTTGGGCCAATACCTTGGGCATAAGTTGCCACATTTTTTAAACCTTCTGTTGTTGCTAAATCGCCATAGGTTTTGTGAATGCCTTGAGCAATAAAGTCGGCAGGAGATTCGTCAACATCACTATAAAGTTGAATAAGTTGAGCATGCTTTAATACTGGTTTTTGTTGTAACTTATCATGTATATACTTTAGATTGCTTACTTCAAAAGATTGTAAATAAATTGGTGCGATATCACGTGTAAATTCATGCGCAGATAAGATTTTAAGCAAGCGATCTTCTAATGGGAGATTAATATTTTGAAAGTAAGTTGGGTGCTTTGTTTCAATATATAAACCGACTAATTTTCCTGTTTTTTCATAATGCTTTTGCGCTAAAGCAATAATTTCTTCTAGAGTTGGAATTTCGAATTGATCGTTAAATTTAGCATTATCTGGACGTACATCAGGAATTCGTTCGCGTGCTTTTAATTGTTTAAGTTCGCTTAAATTAAAGTCTTCAGTAAACCAACCTGTATGACTTTCTCCATCAATTATCTTCGTTGTTTTACGATCTTTAAACTGTGAAAGTTCACTCACATTGGTGGTGGTTGTAATGTCATTTTCATGGCGAGCAACCAAATAACCATCTTTGGTTGGAACTAAGTCTGGTTCAATAAAATCTGCACCATCATCTATGGCTTTTTGATAAGACGCCAAAGTATGTTCAGGGCGTAATGCACTCGCTCCACGATGTCCGATAATAATTAGTTTGGGTTCTTGATATTCTTGTTGTGATTGAACCAAAGGTTGTGCTTTTTGTTCCGATTTTGGAAGTTGGCTACAAGCGGTGAGTGACGCAAGGCTTAAAAGTGTGATTAATGTTTTTTGCATGATTCGTAGGCATCTTTAATATTACGATGCGCAGAAGTATTATTGTCACAATTGACATCTACATGACAACTTACAAAAACATACGCAAAAGAAAAGGGCAGAATTTTGCCCTTTAATATTTATAGATAATTACTTGAATAAAATAATTGCCCAACTTACAAAAATAATGGCTAAAGAAACAAATTGTGCAGCGCTTCCCATATCTTTTGCATCTTTAGAAAGTTCATGTTTATCTAAAGAAATTCGGTCTACAACAGCTTCAATTGCAGAATTAAATAGCTCTACAATAATTGAAAGTAAACAGACAGTTATCATAATTGCTTGTTCGGCAGCACTAACATTTAAAAAAAATGTGGTTGGTACTAAAATAATATTAATTAAAATAATTTGTCTAAAAGCAGCTTCTTTTTTGAAAGCAGATTTAAAACCATCTACAGAATATTGTGCTGCGTTAAAAACTCGCTTCACACCAGTTTTTCCTTTAAAAGGAGAATTTTGATTCATAATTTAAAAAATCCAATACTTTCAGGCACAATAATACACAAGCCTTAATAAATTATTAATTACTTTATATAAAATGGCGTTTATTTCTAATAAATATTTTTTAGCTTTAACATGAAAAAATATAAGAGTTTATAGATATTTGTAAAAATAAGAGGCAAGGAACAAAAGCTCTACATAGTTTCTACACAATTCAAAAATTAAGATTTTTTTCTGTAATCTATTCTTGTGTTTTATGTGTCATGCGTAGAATATCGCAACCCAAATTTTAACGTTAATGTCACCTATTCGTGGTGAAATTAGCTCCAAATCGGAAGTGTAAAAAGACAATGATGTCTAAGTATTTTATTGAGCGTCCAATTTTTGCTGGTGTCTTGGCTATTTTTGTCATGGCTTTGGGTATTTTTTCAATTTTAAATTTACCCGTAGAAAGATATCCAGATATTGCACCGCCAAAAATTTCAATAAATACAAGTTATTCAGGCGCAGATGCTGAAACTGTAGAAGAAAGTGTTACTCAAATTTTAGAAGAACAAATTAAAGGTTTAGATCATCTTTTATATTTCAGTTCTAATAGTGATTCGACAGGCAGAAGTCGTATTCAAATTAGCTTTGAAAATGGAACAGACCCAGACACAGCGCAAGTTCAAGTTCAAAATGCCATTAATAGTGCTTTAAGCCGTTTACCTGAAGATGTTCAACGACAAGGCGTAAATGTTGTAAAGTCTTTGGGCGATACACATATGGTTATTGGCTTGTATGATGAATCTAAAAAAAGCAGCAACATTGCATTATCTGATTATTTACAAACACATTTAGAGTCTGAAATTGCGCGTGTGGAAGGCGTTGGCGAAGTTGATGTATTCGGCTCCCAATTTGCCATGCGCATTTGGTTAAATCCAAATAAATTAAAAGATTACAAACTTATTCCAAGTGATATTCAAAAAGCTGTTGAAGCACAAAATACACAAGTTGCAGCAGGCGGTGTAGGTGAATTACCTGTAGCGCAAGAGCAATATTTAAATGCAAAAGTCACTTCAGGTACACGTTTAAAAACAGTAGAAGAATTTAACAATATTATTATTAAAGCCACGCAAGATGGCAGTTATGTTTATTTAAAAGATGTTGCACGTGTTGAAATTGGCGCAGAAAATTATCAGTCATATAATACCATTAATGGTTTTCCATCCGCAGGGATGGCGGTTTCATTAGCTTCAGGTGCAAATGCGATTGAAACATCAAAACTGATTGATGAAGCGGTTGCCAATATTTCTAAGAAATTACCTGATGGTTATAAGTTGGTTTATCCAAGAGATAACACGCCTTTTGTTCAAGAATCGATTAAAGAAGTTGTAAAAACACTCTTTGAAGCTATTTTATTGGTTATTGTTGTTATTTTCCTATTTTTGCAAAATTGGCGCGCAACGCTTATTCCAACCATAACTGTTCCTGTTGTTGTATTAGGAACAATGGCGGTTTTATTTGCCGCGGGAATGAGCGTAAATACACTTACTTTATTTGCATTAGTTTTAGCCATTGGCTTACTTGTAGATGATGCAATTGTGGTAGTAGAAAACGTTGAGCGCTTAATGCATGAAAAAGGTTTAAGTGCGAAACAAGCATCAATAGAATCTATGCAAGAAATTAGTGGTGCTTTAGTGGGTATTACACTGGTTTTAACTGCTGTCTTTATTCCAATGGCATTTTTTGGTGGCTCAACAGGCGTTATTTATCGTCAGTTTTCTATTACGCTTGTAACAGCAATGGCAATTTCTTTAGCTGTTGCATTGGTGCTTACACCTGCATTATGCGCACTTATTTTGAAGCCGAATCATCAACCGTATAAGTGGGCAAATCGCTTCAATAATTTTCTTGAAAAGCTTAAAACAAAGTACATTTCTCTATCATTTAAAACCTTAGAAAATCGTTTAATTACGCTTGTTGTCGCTTTTGCTTTAGTCCTTGCTTTTGCATTATTTTATCGTGTATTGCCTACGAGTTTCTTACCCAATGAAGATCAGGGTGCACTTATGTTACAAGTGGCACTACAAGATAATGCGCCAATGTCGAAAACCATTGAAATGGGTGAAAATGTACGTCGCTACTTTTTAGAACATGAAACAGCCAATGTAGATTTAGTGATGCTACGTTATGGTAGAAGCCGTGGTGGAACGGGGCAGAACTTAGCGCAAGGTTTTGTAAAATTAAAACATTGGGATGAGCGAAGCGGTCAAGTAAATAGCGCAAATGCGGTAAAAGATCGTGCAATGAAATATTTTAAAGACAATAAAAATGCCACAGTTATGGTGATGATGCCGCCTGTTGTAAACGGTTTGGGTGATACCAATGGCGTTAATCTTTGGCTTCGAGATATTGAAGGTGAAGGACGTACAGCTTTACATGAAAAGTTTAAGCAAATGAAAGAAGAGGCAAAAGCCTATACAACATTTGAAAATTTAGAGCAAAAAGCGGTACCCGATCGAGCAAAACTTGTTGTTCAAATTAATCAAAAAGCAGCAATGGCAGCAGGATTATCTCCAGCAGATATTAACAGTACTTTATCTGCAGCTTTGGGTGGGAAGTATATTAATGACTTTATTGATCGTGGACGTATTAAAAAAGTCATGATGCAAAGTGATTCATTATATAGATCTAAACCTGATGATTTACAATTTTGGTCGGTACGAAATAACCAAAATGAAATGGTGCCATTTACAAGCTTCTCAGAAGTAAGTTGGTCGGGTGGCCCTGAAATTGTGAACCGTTTTAATGGTTACTCTGCACTTGAGCTAGAAGCAGACAAAGCTGCAAGTGTTAGTTCTGGTCAAGCCATGCAAGATTTACAAAAACTTGTAGATAAACAGTCTGGTGTAGATTTGGCTTGGAGTGGTATGTCTTATGAAGAGAAAAAATCGAGCAATCAAGCCTTATTACTTTATTTAGTTTCAATTGGCTTTATCTTCTTATGTTTAGCTGCTTTATATGAAAGCTGGTCTATTCCTGCTGCCGTAATGACAGCCATTCCATTAGGTATTGGCGGTAATATTTTATTTAGTTATTTTGCTGGCTTTCCAAACGATATTTATTTCCAAATTGCCTTATTAACCACCATTGGTTTGTCCTGTAAAAATGCCATTTTGATTGTCGAGTTTGCATCAATGGCACAACAACAAGGTAAATCTGCTGTTGATGCTGCATTGAGTGCAGCAGGTTTACGTTTACGTCCAATTCTTATGACATCTTTAGCATTTGGTGCAGGGATTTTGCCATTGGTTTTTGCATTTGGCGCAGGTGCTGCAAGTCGTCAGGAAATTGGTATAAGTGTTTTAGGTGGCGTTATATTTGGTACAGTACTTGTACTTATATTTATTCCATTTATGTACGTATTCATACGAAGTATTTTTATGAAAAAGCAAGAACAGAACTGAAGTAAAAACTTAACTCAAATTTAGATGTCTAGCTTTGGGCATCTAAATTTCAATTACTTGAATTGTAGACTTTTTGTTGCAAAAGTTGAGTAATACATCACTTATTTGTAGTATTTGCACGCCGTATAAACGGTATATAGAGGATTACGTTCTTAAATGGACAGGCATTGTTGTCACTTAACTTATTTTTCAACACATTATATTCATCTCATACAGGATGAAGGTTTTCGGTTGGCAATGAATTAATTTGCCATGTTGCCTTTGTTGCTGCGTGAGAGCAATGAGGGGCTTACATGAGCTATAACAACTTTTTGTATCTAATTAATGATGCACTTAAAAACAATCATATTGAACTTGCACTTGAGTCATTAAAAACATTCCGCGCTGCCGATCTTGCAGACATTATTGCTCAACTTCCTATCGAAACTCGTCAGACTTTAGTTCTGAACTTGCCAGATCGCTCATACGTATTTTCTTATTTATCTCCTGAAATTCAAGTTGAACTTGCTAAGGTTTTACCACGTCAAGTTTTAGCAGATATTATTGGAGAAATGTCTTCAGATAAGCGTGCAGATGTATTTAAACGTTTAGATGAACATCAGCAAAATGCATTGCTTCCTGCTTTAGCTCAAGCAGAACGAGAAGATATTCGTTTGCTTTCTTCTTATATGGAAGGTACGGCAGGCGCAATTATGAGCTCTGAATATGCAACCTTACTTCCAAATATGAGCGTTGCAGATGCAATTAAAATGTTACGTTCAGAAGCTCCTGACACAGAAACGATTTATTTTGCTTATGTTTTAGATGAAGCACGTAAATTGCTTGGGGTAATTTCATTAAAGCAACTTATTTTGGCGCAAGAAGATCAAAATATTAATGAGTTGATGGTTACCAATGTTCTATCTGCAAAAGTAGATGCAGACCAAGATGATGTTGCTAAAACCATTGCACGTTATGATTTATTAGCACTGCCAATTGTAGATGAACAAGGCATTATGGTGGGTATTGTTACTCATGATGATGCGATGGATGTTGCACGTGAAGAAGCAACTGAAGATTTCTTAAAAGTTGGTGCGGTAAATGCAACATCTAAGTTAAGTTTGAAATCTACACCTATTTTACATCTTTATAAAAACCGTGTTTTTTGGCTTGTCTTTTTAGTATTTGGAAGCTTACTTTCAGGTATTGGAATTGCACATTTTGAAGATATTATTGCGCAAAATATTGTGTTGGTATTCTTCTTACCATTACTAGTGGGCAGTGGCGGTAACGCAGGCTCACAATCATCTACTTTAATGGTTCGAGCTTTGGCAACTGGCGATGTTCAGTTTAAAGATTGGTTTTCTTTATTGGGTCGTGAAAGTTTGGTTGCACTGTGTTTGGGTATAACAATGGCAGTAGCTGTTTCATTTTTAGGTTTTTACCGTGGAGATGAATATGTTGCTTTAGTGCTTGCTATTAGTATGATTGGTATTGTTTTACTAGGTTGCTTAATTGGTATGAGCTTGCCATTTATATTAAATAAATTTGGTTTTGATCCAGCTAGTGCATCTGCGCCATTAGTCACTTCTATTTGTGATGCGACAGGCGTGCTTGTGTATTTATCTATTGCATCGGTTATTTTGTTTTAAGTTACTGTAATATTGCTACAAAATTTAGATGAATATCGTATATGCTCAAGTGTGTACATTGCTTCAATACAAGGTTGATATGCAAAAACAAAAAAAATTAAGTCAGCAAGAAGTTATTCAGCTTGAACGTGATTTGGCTAAATATGCAAATATGATGGATTCGGTTGTGCGTATTCCATTTACAAAGCAGGGTATAGGTGCAGATGCTGCCTTAGGCACAATTCCAATTGCAGGTGATGCAGCAGGTTTTGTGCTGACCTGTTATGCTATTTATAAGGCAAAGCAAATTGGTGTGCCTCAGCACAAATTAACGCCTGTGATGAAAATTGCAGTAATGGATGCTGTTGTAGGTTTAATTCCAATCGCAGGTACAATTTTCGATATTTTTATTCGTCCTAGCAGAAAGGCTTTAGATGTTGTTCATGAGCATATTCGTGTCGAATATCAGGTCGAATCGGATCATCATGTTGTTCATCCTTTTTTACATGAAAATTTAGAAAAGAAACAACGCAATTCTGCATTTTGGCGAAATCCTATTGTTGCGTGGTTATGGCTGCATATTCCAGATATTTTAGGCTTATTGTTTCTTGCTGTATTTTTCTATGCATTATGGATAGGTGGTAGCTTGGCTATTCAATGGCTACAGAATTTATCTACATAAGTTATTCGAAGCATTAAAAAAGCCTCCAATTGGAGGCTTTTTTAATGCTTAATTTAATTGTTTAAATTAAGGCACATTTAATTGTTGTAAAGCAGCAACACGCTGTTCAATAGATGGGTGAGTTTGGAAGAGGGCAGCTAAGCTGAAACCTTCTTCTTTACCTGCCGAAATAGCGAAAGCTTTCATTTCTTTTGGCATAGCATCTGGCATTTCAGATTCTGCTTGTAAACGTAATAAAGCAGAAATCATTGCTTGTTTACCTGCAAGGCGAGCACCAGCTTCATCTGCACGGTATTCACGTTGACGAGAGAACCACATAACAATAGAAGACGCTAAAATACCAAATACAATATCAAGTACGATGGTAATTGCAAAATAGCCTAAGCCTGGAGCTTCACCATCTTGACGACCGAAAACATTACGGTCAATAAAATCACCAACTACACGCGCAAAGAACATAACAAATGCGTTCACTACACCTTGAATAAGAGCAAGTGTCACCATGTCACCATTGGCAACGTGACCAATTTCGTGAGCAAGTACAGCACGTAGTTCATCTTTGTTCATGCGCTCAAGTAAACCTGTAGAAACAGCAACAAGAGAATCGTTTTTGTTCCAACCAGTTGCGAAGGCATTCGATTGATAAGATGGGAAAATACCAACTTCAGGCATGTTAATACCAGCACGTTGCGACAATTGAGCAACTTCTTGTAATAACCATGCTTCTGCTTGGTTGCGAGGGGCATTAGGATCAATTAGCTCGGTACCCGTGGTTTTTTTCGCCATCCATTTAGACATGAACAATGAAATTAAAGAACCAACCATACCAAAGACAAAACAGATCACTAAAAGGTTGCCTAGATTTAAGCCACCCGCGCCATGGTAACTACCGACACCGAAGAGTGACAAAATAATGCCAGCTACAACCAGTACCGCGAGGTTGGTAAGCAAGAACAAACCAATCCGCATCATTGAGAGAATCCTCTTAAAAATAAATTAGGTAAGATTTAGAACAGAAAATCTATTCTTAAATATGCGGTGTCTATAGCAAAAATTCAAGAATAAAATATAAATATATTAAAAATAATAGCTTATTCAGTTAAGACTGAATTACAAGATTAATGTGCTACGGCATTGGCGTAGGTAAATGTTCCATCGCTTAATTGAATGATTTGTCTTTGTTGTTTAGCAGATGCTTGTGACAAACCTAAATTAGAAGATGATTGAGAACTACTTTGACCTGATTGTGCTGAAATTTCAGCAGATGGATGTATAGATGCAGATGAACCTGCAGAAAGTGCCACGCCATTTGAATATAAATTTTGATAGCGACTATTTACGCGACGAACATAATCCTGAGTTTCGCGAAAAGGTGGAATACCACCATATTTACTTACGTTACCTTCACCTGCGTTGTAGCCTGCAAGTGCTAAAGATTGATCACCATTAAATCTTTTTAACAACCAAGCTAAATATTTTGCACCAGCCATAATATTTTGCTGAGGATCATAGGCATTTGAAACATTAAAGCGTCGCGCTGTTGCAGGCATAAGCTGCATAAGACCTTGTGCGCCAACAGGGGAACGAGCATTTACATTAAAGCCAGACTCTGTGTGCATCACTGCTTTAATTAAACCTTCAGATACACCGTGTGTAGATGAAGCTTGTTTAATGATATGGTCAAAAGCATCTTTATTCTTATTAAAACTTGGTCTTACAGATGCTTCGGTAGCACCCCAATTGGAATAACGATGAATATTGCTATCTGGGTAATAGGTGATTTTGACACGCTGCAAAGATCTATCTGAACTTTTTTTATTGGTAAGAAGAGTACTACCTTGGCTATCTTTATACATATAGACTTGACCGGCATGCGTAGACAATGCCATTAAAGAAATAGCAGTAGTAGACCCCATTAGAAAAAGTGAAACAAATCTTAAATTTTTAATCATTAGCAGTATGAACATTTTTATACAGCAACATTAATGCAATCAAGTTTAACAAATAAAAATATAAATAGAAGCACTAAAGTCGTTTTTTTGGATTACTTATTTGCAAAAATCAAGTCACTTTGTTGATTCAGTAATCAAAAAAAATATTTATTTTTTTTTAATGAGCATTGCTTGACACGTTTAAGTCATTGATATTTAATATTATTTAAATTGATCAAAAAACAACCAATTTAAATAAAAGCCTTAACTTCAGGGTGCATAACCTTGTCAAGTAGTTTTAAATCCACAAAGTTATCCACAGCTTTTGTGGACAACTGTGGAAAAGTCCAAAACATAAGCATCTTGCATAAAAAGTGAACGCTAACGTTCAAAGTTACAAATTTTTGAAGACATTTTTATGACAAAAGCAATAATTTTTTTATTACATTCTTTTGGTGCGATTTGGCACTATTTCCGCTAAAATTGCGCAGTATTTTTATTATGGTTAATCTGTCTATGTTCTCACCAGTTGAGTCCGAACAAGGATTTAATTTCAAACCTGAATTGCCAACAAGTTCGGCATATTATCGTTTGTTGAAAAAACTTCGCCGTCAAGTCGGTCATGCTATTCGTGATTTTAAAATGATCGAAGAAGGTGACAAAGTCATGGTGTGTATTTCTGGTGGTAAAGACAGTTATACCTTGTTAGATATATTGTTGCAGTTTAAACGTATTGCACCAATTAATTTTGATGTGGTTGCTGTAAACCTAGATCAAAAACAGCCAGGCTTTCCTGAAGATGTTTTGCCACGTTATTTAGAAGAAAATAATATTCCTTATTATATTCTTGAAAAAGACACGTACAGCATTACGAAACGTTTAACACCTGAAGGTAAAACGTATTGTGCTGTGTGCTCTCGTTTACGTCGTGGTTCGCTTTATGGATTTGCACAAGAGATTGGTGCAACTAAAGTGGCGTTGGGTCACCACCGCGATGATATTCTGGCGACATTCTTCTTAAACTTATTCCATGGTGGTAGCTTAAAAGCGATGCCGCCAAAACTGTTGTCATCGGACAAAAAGAATATTTTGATTCGTCCTTTGGCTTATGTTGAAGAAAAAGACATTATCAAATATGCAGAAATGCGTAAGTTCCCAATTATTCCGTGTAACTTATGTGGTTCTCAAGAAAACTTACAACGCGCAATTTTAAATGACATGTTACGCACTTGGGATAAAGAATATCCAAAACGTTTGCATAGTATTTTTGGTGCATTGCAAAACGTATCTCCTTCACAACTTGCTGACCGTGATTTGTTTGACTTTGAGAAGCTAGATTCAGAACGTGAATTTGACTTCAAAGAAAGCTGTTCTACTGAAGGTGAAGAAGAAGGCAGTAAGCGTATTAATATGGTGAACTTAGGTTTTGCCGCAGAGTAATCGCTATTTAGACACTATTTCTACGGAAATAGTGTCTATTCCCAAATATAGATTTATAAATAATAAGAACTAAAACATCAAAAATTGAACGCTTCGTGCATATTTTCTTATACTTATTTCAAAATTACATGCTATAACAAGCGACAAGCAAAAAATTGCTTCACAACTATGTTGTCTGGATAGACAACAAGATGAATAAATAAATTGAGGAAAGATCATGCCTGCTTTTTTAACTGATGATTGGTTTTCAACTGTAGAAACGCTTACTGCACAAGCTGGTAATTTAAATTTGCCACCTGCACTTGCAAATCTTGCAATTAATTTAGTGGTTGCTGATGCTTCAGGTAATACTGAATTGTCTTTGGATGGTGGGGCAATTAAAAAAGGTCTATCTTCAAATGCGAAAACAACATTGAATATGGATGGTGAAACTTTACGTAAAGTTTTTCTAGAATTTGATATGGCTGCTGCTATGCAAGCATTCATGACAGGTAAAATAAAAGTTCAAGGCGATATGTCACAATTGATGGCATTACAAACTGCAAGACCTAGCCAAGAACAAAAAGACTTATTCAAGAAAGTTTTAGAACAAACTTCTTAATAATGCTTTGCATAAAAAAAAGCTTACCCATTGGTAAGCTTTTTTTATTTTCAAAATACGGATATCTAAACTAAGTTTAGATATTTACAAGTTGAGGCGTTGTTTTAATATGCTCAAGATAAGCTCGAATACGTGTTACATATTGCACCGCTTGTCTATATTGACCATTACTTGCTTTGTTACGGTCTAAGTAAGCATAGAAATTCACCCAGTTATTTGGGTTTTTCCCTTGAGCTTTAATACGTTTTTGAATCTGGTTAACAGTACCAGGTCCCATATTGTAAGCTGCTAATGCATACCAGTTGCGATCTGGGAAAGGTATGTCATCATAACGGCTTAACATTAAGTCGTAGTACTTCGCACCACCTTGAATACTTTGAGTGGCATTACTACGGTCATTTACACCCATAGCTTTTGCAGTGCTGTTGGTTAGCATCATTAAACCACGAACACCTGTGGGAGAAACAGAGGTTGGTTTTAAATAAGATTCTTGATAACCAATAGCAGCAAGTAAATGCCAGTCTAAATCGTATTGCTGAGCAGTCTTTTTGAAACTAGCCTTATATATAGGCATACGTTTACTAAGATCGCTCTGGATATCATCCCAAAATTCTTCTTTAACGACATTGCGGTTATAAAAAGAAGCAAGTTGGTTTAAAGAGCCATTTTGTTTGCTTTTACAAATAAAGCCACTTGCTGCTTGAGTAAGTGGATCATCTGCGTGTTTAAACACCCAATTTAATTCAGTGTTTAAACCATTTTTTTCTAAACTGTTCAAATCGCCACATGTTGCGGGAAGTGAAGTCAGTTTTTTAGTTTCAATGGTTTGAGTGTTTGCTGTGGTCATTGCAAAATTTGCTTTACCAGTGGCAACCATTTTTAAAGCAGTAGCATTGTCGTCTACTGTTTTAAACTCTAATTGTACGTTTAGGTTATTTGCATAGTTACGGACTAAATCGTAGCCGAAACCGTGAAAATAATCGCCATCTTCAAATACTGCAGATGGATTAGCAACAGAAACAACAGTTAATTTATTTTGATTAACAACGTTGTCAAATTGATATGTTGCTTTACTTGCATTAATTGCGTGAAATGGAAAAATAAGGCTAGTTAATGCAAGTGCTTTTAAAGAGAGAGAGAGTTTATTAGAGTTAAGGCAAAGCCTCGACCCAGGTGTTGAACTACTGTGCATGTTGTCTCCGCTACAAGTAATTTATGCCCAAAAAGTAAAGCTAAAAAAAGCTTCCATCTTTTTAAAGTTTGATAAATTCAATAAGGGGTTGGGCAGTCATGACGTCATTCAAAATGACATGGGATTAATGGATAAAATGTAGAAAAACTACATTGTTTAAAAAGCGAGCTAATGTAAAAGTTGATCGAATAATAAAGATGTAAAATTAATATGTCAAATTTTGTGCATAAATATTTTTTTAAAGTGGTTGTAATGTATTGAAATTAATAGATATATTTTTTAGTAATTTTGCATTTTATGAATTTCATTATAAAAACTGTATATTTAATGCTATAAAAGTGTAATAACTTTACGAGGAAATCATGAAATCAAACTTAATGAGCTTTATAGGGAAACGGTTCGCATACTGCTAAATTAAAGGGTTCATCAGATAAAGTTAAGTTTTAAATTTCCTAAAAACGTAATGGAATATTGGGTTTGCATATTCATAATTTTTAGCCAAATTTTAAGCAATTGAGTAAAATATAGTGGATAAATGATGTCCAATTCTGTTGATTTAGGAAATGAAAAAATAATTCAATTTAGTGAGCAAATGGTCAAAGATTTGATATAAATTTTAAGATAAAAATGTAGACCTATGTAATGCTTTGGAATTGATGAAAATGATGAATTTTACGATATAGATGAAGCATAATAGTTCATGTTTTTCTAAGGAAGAGAAACAATAAAATGAATGCTTTCATATCTTATGATTTTTTCTTATGTGTTTTTCATCAAATTAAATACAATATGTAATATCAGTTATATACCAAATATTTTCACCTTTAGGTGTATGTATTTTAATTTCATCATCTACAGACTTACCTAAACAGGCTTTTGCGATTGGTGATTGCAGAGAAATATAATCTTTACGACCATAGATTTCTTCGTCTCCTACGATTCGAAACTTGATGGTTTCGCTATCATCATTCTCTAATTCAACCCATGCTCCAAAATATGCTTTTCCATCTTGTTCAGGGCTATATTCTACTTTATGTGCAACTTCAAAAAGTTTAGTTAAGTATCTAATTCTGCGGTCAATTTCGCGTAGCTTTCTTTTATTATAGTGGTAGTCAGCGTTTTCAGATCTATCGCCGAGACTGGCTGCCCATGACACAATTTTAGTAATTTCTGGGCGCTCTTTACGTACTAAATCATTCAATTCATCTTGTAAGCGTTGGTAGCCTTCAGCAGTTAGCAATTTACGATTCAAGAGAAATACTCCAAAGAATTCTGCAATAAATTTGATGTTAAAATTTAAAAGTGAAATTATAAATTAGGTTATTTATTCACTAAAATGATTGTGTTTTATAACATATTCATGACTATTCAAATAACGATTTATACTAATAGTGCAATTTCATGACATATATATTAGGTAATAGATAAGCGACTTTTGACGATAGTAACTCTACTAATTTTGATTATATTTATAAAAGTTAATAATTTTTCTATGCATTGTGATTTTGTATTTGAGAACTCAGGATGCGAGCACCCTGAGTTTTTTTATGACTTATATAGTTGTTGGAACGCCAAATAGTTCTTTAAATGCATGATCAGGACGAGGTTGCTTCATGAAGCTTTCACCAACTAAAAATGCATGAATGTCATTCTCTTGCATCATGGCAACATCAGCAGGCGTTGCAATACCACTTTCAGTAACCAATAAACGAGATGGTTCAAGTAATGCTTTTAAGCGTAAAGATGTATTTAAATCGACATCAAAAGTTTTAAGGTTACGGTTATTCACACCTAATAAACAACGATCTGAAAGGCGTAAAGCACGTTCTAGCTCTTTTTCATCATGTACTTCTACAAGCACATCTAAATTATGCTCAAATGCAGTTTTAGACATTTCCTCAAGTTGCTGATCAGACAAACAAGCAACAATAAGTAAAATACAATCTGCATGTAATGCACGTGCTTCAATGACACCGTAAGGATCTATTAAAAAGTCTTTACGGAGTGCAGGAAGGGCACAATTGTTACGTGCAATTAGAATGTTTTCATCTGCACCTTGGAAAAAATCGACATCAGTTAAAACAGATAAACATGCAGCGCCTGCATCTTCATATTGTTGTGCAATTTCCGCAGGATTAAAGTTTTCACGAATAATCCCTTTAGATGGTGATGCTTTTTTAATTTCAGCAATGACAGCTGGGCGTTTGCCTAATAAAGATTGCGCAAAACCACGAACAGGTGATGCACCTGAAGCGAGTTCTTCGACATCTTTATAGCTACGTTGTTTTAAACGAATAGCAAATTCTTCTTTTTTACGATCGACAATTTTACCTAAGATCGTATTTGCAATATCAACCATGACAATATTCCTTAAATCTTAAGCTTCGTACTGTTTTAATGTTTTTGTGAATTCAGAAAGCACATCCATTTTTTCTAAAGCTTGTCCGCCATAAATAATGTCATGGGCAAGGGCAACACCTTGCTTATATGTACTTGTTAAACCAGAAACATAAATACCTGCACCTGCATTAAGTGCAATCATGTTGGCAGCTTTGTCACCAATGTCAGATTTCTTTTTACCTAATGCATTTTTAATAAGCGCTAAGCTTTCAGCAGGACTATCAATGGTTAAGCCAACCAATGTTTGAGATTCGATATCGACATCTTCAGGTTGAATCATCCATTCATTAATTTCGCCATTTTTTAACTCTGCAACATAAGTTGCTGAAGCTAAACTAATTTCGTCTAAACCATCTTTAGAGTGAACAACCATCACGTGTTCAGCACCAAGTTGTTTTAAAACTTCAGCCATTGGGCGACATAATTCATTTGAAAAAACGCCAATCACAAAGCGTTTTACACCAGCCGGATTCGTAAGCGGGCCAAGTAAATTAAATAAGGTACGAATGCCTAATTCTTTACGTGGCGCAGCAGCATATTTCATGGCTTTGTGATGATTTGGAGCAAATAAGAAACCTACGCCAATATCACGAATGCAACGTTCAGTTTGTTGCATATTCAGTTCTAAGCTAATACCTGCTTGTTCTAACAAGTCTGAAGAACCAGATTTTCCTGAAACACCACGACCACCATGTTTTGCAATTGTTGCGCCAGCGGCAGCAATAACAAATGCGGATGCTGTAGATACGTTAAAGATGTTTTGACCATCTCCACCTGTACCTACAATGTCTACTAAATAAGGTGTATCACTTACATCAATTTTTGTTGCAAATTCACGCATAACACGTGCAGCTGCCGTCATTTCATCAATGCTTTCGCCCTTTAAGCGTAAGCCCATCATGAGTGCGCCAATTTGTGCGTCTGTTGCTTCACCCGACATAATGCTACGCATTACATCTTCCATTTGTTCTTGAGTTAAGTGAATGTTTTTCGTGATGTTGTTTAAAGCTTGTTGAATATTCATATTTCTAAATACGCTCTATGCATAAATTTCTAAGAAGTTTTTAAAGATTTGGTGACCATGCTCACTCAAAATAGATTCGGGGTGGAACTGCACGCCTTCTACAGGCAATGTCTTATGTTTAACACCCATGATTTCTTCCATTGAGCCATCTGTTTCATTGGTCCAGCAGGTTACTTCTAAGCATTCAGGCAAAGTCGCTTGATCAATGACCAAAGAGTGATAGCGAGTTGCTGAAAATGGAGAAGGCAAGTTGCTGAAAATGCCTTTGTCGCTGTGGTACATGTCAGATAAACGACCATGCATAACACGTTTTGCACGAACGACATCTCCACCAAAAGCTTGCCCAATACTTTGATGTCCTAAACACACACCAAGAATAGGAATTTTTCCTGCAAAATGTTGAATTGCGGGAATAGAAATACCTGCTTCAGATGGTGAGCAAGGACCAGGACCAATCACTAAATACTTTGGTTGCCATCGCTCAATATCTTCCAATGTCACGGCATCATTACGTACTACTTTCACTTCTTGATTTAACTCGCCAAAGTATTGGACGATGTTATAAGTAAAAGAGTCATAGTTGTCGATCATTAAAAGCATGAGCTAACCTATTGAAATATATGCAAGTATTGCATTTTAATTGTTTGGATTGATATTCATTTTTCAACATGAAAAGTCATTAATATTTTCACATGTTGTTGATATTCATCGGTTCAAAATGAATTGCGAATCATCATAACAAAAAATATTCATTTTCGGCTCAACTATTTATATGATAATGATTGTTATGACTTATGAGTTGTACTGCATAAGCACTTTATCTTCATAAAAATATTGTGAAATATAATGTGCTATTTAAGTGTGAAATGATCAACTTATATGTTGATTATTTTGTCGAATGAAATCTATTTCTTACTGTGTTTATTCGCTTTTAATGTATATGCATATTTTTAATTTTTCTCGCTAGAAACATTCTATATTATTAAAAACATGTATGAAAACTAAGATTTAAAAACGATGAACCAAAATGATGCATCTACATATTTAACCAAATGTTTAATCTTAGTAAATGATTAATAAGATTTTAAAATATACCTGAATAATTTTTATGATAAATATCTTTAAAATTGGAAAATAATCGTCATTTATTATTAAATTAAATCAATCGGTGCACTAAATTAGTGCTATCGGAAAATCTTTTTCAACAAATGTGATGAAGAGTGTTTGAATATGGTGCATTTCCTTTTTCAAACAGTATAATAGCGTCTAAGCCAAGCCCATATTGCATGTTTTCTGATAAGGAATTCGGTATTCTGGTATTGGTTTTAAAAGTTGGTATGGTACTTGCTTAATACTAACCAACTACTAACACGCACTTCACAAGTGCAACAAAAAACATCGGAGCAAAATGAGCATGGCGAACAAGGTCCTTCAACTCATCCAAGAAAGTGGCGCAAAATGGGTCGATTTTCGCTTTACTGATACTAAGGGTAAAGAGCAACACGTAACTTACCCAGCAGATACAATTGACGAAGATACATTTGAAGACGGTAAAATGTTTGACGGCTCTTCAATTGCTGGTTGGAAAGGTATCGAAGCTTCAGACATGATTTTACGCCCAGACGCGGAAACATGTTTCTTAGACCCATTCTTCGCAGAACCAACTGTCGTTGTAACTTGTGACGTAATTGAGCCTTCAACAGGTCAAGGTTATGACCGTGACCCACGTTCGATTGCTCGCCGTGCAGAAGAATACTTAAAGTCTACTGGTATTGGTGATACAGCATTCTTTGGTCCAGAACCAGAATTCTTCGTATTTGACGAAGTTAAATGGGATATCGATATGTCTGGCGCTCGCCATACATTAATCGCTGAAGAAGCTGCTTGGTCTACAAACAAAGACTACGAAGGCGGTAACTCTGGTCACCGTCCACGTGTTAAAGGCGGTTACTTCCCAGTTCCTCCTGTAGATTCTTCACATGACATGCGTGCTGACATGTGTCAAAAAATTGAAGACATCATGGGTCCTGGTCGTGTAGAAGTACATCACCACGAAGTTGCATCTTGCCAATTAGAAATTGGTGTGAGCTTCAACACTATGGTTCGTAAAGCAGACGAAGTACAACAGTTTAAATATGCTGTTTGGAACGTTGCTCATCAATATGCTAAAACAGCTACGTTTATGCCTAAACCAATGGTTGGTGATAACGGTTCTGGTATGCACGTTCACATGTCTATCTCTAAAGATGGCAAGAACTTGTTTGCTGGTGATGAATATGCAGGCCTTTCTGAAATGGCGTTGTACTTCATTGGCGGTATTATCAAACATGCTCGTTCATTGAATGCATTAACTAACCCTTCTACAAACTCGTACAAGCGTTTAGTTCCGCATTTCGAAGCACCAATTATGCTTGCTTACTCAGCACGTAACCGTTCTGCTTCTATTCGTATTCCTTACGTTTCTAGCCCTAAAGGCAAACGTATTGAAGCGCGTTTCCCAGATCCAATGATGAACCCGTACTTAGGTTTCGCTGCATTGTTAATGGCTGGCCTTGACGGTATTCAAAACAAGATTCACCCAGGTGAAGCTGCTGACAAAAACTTGTACGATCTTCCTCCTGAAGAAGAAGCGAAAATCCCTACAGTTGCTCACAGCTTAGATATGGCTCTTGAAGCTCTTGAAGCGGATCATGATTACCTACTTAAAGGTGGCGTATTCTCTAAAGAAATGCTAGATGCTTATATCGAGCTTAAAACTGAAGAAGTTCGTCGTTTGAACACGACAACTCACCCAGTTGAATTTGATATGTACTACAGCTTGTAATTCTTTTTAGAATTTCACTGTAAAAAACCCGCACGAGTTGCGGGTTTTTTTGTATCTTGGGTTAATATAATGAAAAGATTATTGAACTAAAGTCATTATGGCGAAACCACGTAAAAAGCATACGAGTTTTTTTCCTTGGATAGATCCGCAAGATCAGGAAAAAGGTTTTAAGCTAAATTTTTCAGAAGTTACTTATTTGGAAATCGGACGAACGATTGAAGGATATAAACACGCGCAGTTTATTGCGCTTCGTCATCCTGAATTGGCTTTAGAATTTGATTATCCTGAAGAGTTTTATTTAAGTGCAGAAGGCTTGATTTTAATTAAAAATGCACAAGGTAAATTTCAGGTTATTGCTAAAACAGAAGCAAGCTAAATACATTATTTAAGATAAAAATATCTTGAAATGTGTTGTATTGGATTAAATAGAATATTTTGAAGAGCTGCGAATATATGCGTAATAAGCGAGAACTTGAACTTAAAGATAAAAGAATTTCGCCTGAATTACGTCATTGGTTATATGCATCAGGTTCACTGACTCAACAGCTTACAGAGTTGGGGAAAGGACAATTTAAAGTACAACCAACGAAAGAGTATTTTCAGCGATTAAAACGTGAAGATGCGATGTGGATGAAATCTCCAATACATCATACGTCTTGGGTTCGTGAAACTTTATTATATGGTTCTGAAGCTGAAGCTTGGGTAAAAGCAAAAAGCATATTTCCGATTCTAAGTTTGCAGGGTAAAGCACGATTATTTCAACATATTGGAACAAAACCAATTGGTAAGTTTTTATTTGATCGAACCAACCCTAGCTGTGAAAGACGTGTAATTTTATTAGATGAAGGATGGACACGCCAAAGTTGCTATACTTGGCATGGTTGTAAATTTATAGTTCAAGAAACGTTTTTACCTGCCTTTGAGCAGTTTATTCAGCAAGGTTAAAGGATATATATGTCTGTTGCACAGCAGATCACATGGCGTGAGCGTTTAGAAGCTTATTATTATTTGTGCCGTTTTGATAAGCCAATTGGTACAGAGTTGGTGTTTTGGCCAACCATGTGGGCGCTTTGGATTGCAAATAAAGGTATGCCTGAAATTGGAATTTTAATTCCAATGATTTTAGGGACTATTTTTATGCGTGCAGCAGGTTGTGCAATTAATGACTTTGCAGACCGAAAGGTAGATGGTGCGGTAGAACGCACGAAAAATCGACCACTTGCAACAGGAGTTATTAGCGCAAAAGAAGCTATTTATGTGTTTCTATTTCTAGTTGCTGCAAGTGCATGTATGTTGTTCTTTTTACCAATAGAAACGTTCTACTGTTCATTTGGTGCATTGTTTTTAGCGTTTATTTATCCATTTATGAAGCGCTATACACATTTACCACAAGTATTTTTAGGTGCTGCTTTTTCATGGTCTATTCCTATGGCATATACCGCTGTAGGGGCTGAATTAGGTTTAACTTGTTGGTTACTTTATTTTGGTAATTTGGCTTGGACAGTGGCTTATGACACGCAGTACGCCATTACAGACCGTGAATACGATTTAAAAATTGGTGTGAAATCTACCGCAATTTTATTTGGTAAGTACGACATTGAAATTATTTCACTGCTACAGTTACTCAGTATTGTTTTAATTGGTACAGCGTTATATATCGAAAACTTACTTATTCCATTTGGTGTAATCGCATTATTATGCGTTGCTGCCGATTTTATTTATCAATGGACGAAAACGAAAGATAGAGATCCACAATTGTGTTTTTGGGCATTTAGACACAATAGATGGGTAGGGTTAATCATTTTTATTGGTATTGTTTTCGCTTTACAATAAGCAGCGCATTTTTAAATAAAAGCATTCTAAAAAGGATGCTTTTTTATTGAATGATATTTTGTTTCAAGTATATTGAATAACCTTTTGTTCCTTGCATACTGGATTTTAAATGACGCAATCTACAAAGAAGCCACTTTCTAAAAAGACAATATTTTTAGCAAGCTTAGGATTAATTATTCCTTTGTTTTTGGTGGGTATGGCATTTCTTGCGGTAAATGGTGATGCAAAGAATCAGGAAAAGTATAAACAGCAACGTGAAGAAATTATGCAAAAAGTGAAAGAAAGAGAAGCGCGAGAGCGTGCTGCTTCTGAAGCTTTAGCAAAGGCTGATCAATAGTTTTATGAAATTTTAAAAGCGACTTAAAGGTCGCTTTTTTGTATCTATAAAAGATTAAGAGTGATTTAAGATATCGCGTCTTAAGCTTTGTGGGCTTGGAATATTGGTATAGCGATAAACTTGATAACCTGCTTGTAAAAGCATAGCGTCACGTTCAGCATCTTCTTGTTCTTTGCCTATATGTGTTGGATCATCCAGTTCAATAATTGCAATGACTTGCAACTTCTTATCTAAAATAACAAAGTCGGTGACTTTACGATTGAACTTAGCGCGAACTTTCATATCGTTATGCGTAATTAAAGCACTAAATGCAACTTGTGCAAGTATGTGATACTCAGGAAAGCTTTGGTTAAGACGAGTAAACATCTTACTTTCAAAACTTGTAATTACAGGACGGGGGTAATATTTTTGAGTTGGTCGCACATAGCGCTGAACAACAAGGATGAATAAAGCCAAAGAGGCAATACATCCTATAAGAAAGAAAGTAAATTGAATTGATTCAAACACGGCAGGATCTTTAAGCAATAAAAAACCCACTTCGTAATGAGTGGGTTTTTAGAATTTGGCTCTCCAACCTGGGCTCGAACCAGGGACCTGCGGATTAACAGTCCGTCGCTCTACCGACTGAGCTATTGGAGAATCTGAAACGAATTCTATGTGGCAAATGCTATAAGGTCAAGCAAGAATTAGAAAAAACATGCTGTTTTTCAATTGAATGTTTTAAAAATAGGCACATTATGGAGATATGTGTGACTTCTTATTTGAGTAGGCGCTAAATACGACGAATAATTCGTACTTTTGTTTGGGTAATTAGAGAGGCATCTAATCGCTGATATGTTAAATTGGTTTCTATGATCCCCATCTTTTAAACTCATTAGCTATAAAATCATAAGCATCACTTTCTTGTTTTGAAGAAAATATTAGTTCTGGTTTATCCCTTTCGGTGTAATAAACACACCAATCAGTTTTTTGTTTTAAAATACTAAAACATTCTGATTTCTTAATTTCATCAAAAGAGTAACAGCTATGATGAATTCCTAGATGTTCTAGTAATTTAATAAGTTCATTTCTAGTCATTAGAATACGCTGAATTATTTAATTTGCCTAAAATTAACATAATACATGTTAGACGAAATGCTTTTTTATTTTTGTATAAATCATGACTTTATTGTGTATTAAAAATCAAAGCATTTCTGATAGGACTTTCTTTATTGTCCATGTTTCATATATCTGAAAAATTTTAGCTCGATTTAATAGCTTGAATATAATATTCACGTGGTTTGGATGGATTTACTTTTCTACATTCATTAATGAGTTTTACCATGTCTTGCTGGTTTAAATTGGCTGTTAGTTTTTTCTGAATAGAAGTTAGTAGCGTTTTATGTTCCGTTTTTAAATCGCGAGTACATTGGTACAGACGTTCATACATGAGGGCAGAGGCCTGCTTATTATTTTCAGTTCTCTGCGAGCATTGAAAAACTGCAAAAATAACCGTAATTACAATAGCCCAAAAAATAAGAGACTTTAACCAAGGTGTGTCCATAATTTTTAATCATTCATTTTATTGATTATTTTTAAGATAGCGAAAAAGCAAGAAATGAACAATATATAGAACTGTTATTAGAAAAGTACCTAAATATATAGATATAAAAAAGCCCAAGTCATAATGCTTGGGCTTTTTAGAATCTTGGCTCTTCCACCTGGGCTCGAACCAGGGACCTGCGGATTAACAGTCCGTCGCTCTACCGACTGAGCTATGGAAGAATAGATGGCTCTCCAACCTGGGCTCGAACCAGGGACCTGCGGATTAACAGTCCGTCGCTCTACCGACTGAGCTATTGGAGAATCTGATGCGCATTTTAGGGATGAAAAGAGTAGTCGTCAATAAAATTATTTAAAGAAAGCGTGTGTTTGCTTTATAAGTATTCGTTTATTGCTTAAAAAATAAAAAATCACCCGAAAAGGGTGATTTTTTAGACTAAAAATAAGAAATCTTTAAATCTTATTTTTCAACGCCAGCAGCAAGACCTGCATATTTAGCGTTTGCATAATCCCAGTTTACAAGGCTTTCTAAGAAAGTTTTGATGTAAACAGGACGTGCGTTACGGAAATCGATGTAGTAAGCATGTTCCCAAACGTCAATTGTTAATACAGCAACTTTACCATGAGCCATTGGTGTATCAGCATTTGAAGTTTTAAGAATAGAAAGCTTGCCGTTTACTTCGTCAGCAACTAACCAAGCCCAACCTGAACCGAATTGAGTTGTTGCAGCAGCAGCAAATTCTTCAGCAAATTTTTCGTAAGAACCGAAAGCTTCGTCAATTTTAGCAGCTAAAGCGCCAGTTGCAGCACCACCGCCATTTTTAGCCATACAGTTCCAGTAGAACGTGTGGTTCCAAACTTGTGCAGCATTGTTGAAAATACCTGCTTTAGAAGCATCGCCAGCAGAAGCAGTGATGATTTCTTCTAAAGATTTACCTTCAAGGTCAGTACCTTTAATTAAGTTGTTTAAGTTAACAACATAAGTATTGTGGTGTTTGTCATGATGGAATTCTAAAGTTTCTTTGCTGATATGAGGAGCAAGATCTTCGTAACCATATGGTAATGCTGGTAAAGTAATCGTAGTCATTTTTCAATTCCTTGCATTTTGCTGGGTTTTGACAGTTAGTGGTCTTATTGTAATAGATTCTTAGCTAAAATTGCGCATTGAGTGCTAATAACAATAGAGAATAAAGCATAAATATATTCGAATAAGGGTAGCTTATTGTAAAAATATTTGATGCTTTTTTATCAAATAGGATTATTCAGTTCGAAATAACTGTATTCGATATTAAATTGATTTGAAATTGCTTTTCCTAAGCGCTGAACACCGTATCTTTCTGTAGCGTGATGTCCACAAGCATAGTAATGAACATTCAATTCTTTAGCTTCATAGAAAGTACGTTCGCTTACTTCGCCAGAAATAAAAGCATCACAGCCTTGTTCATATGCTTTCGTAATATAGTCTTGCGCTGCACCTGTACAAAAACCAACTTTTTGGATGGTGTTTTTCTCAGCATTTAGATGAATTGTGTCAAACCCTAAACGCTCAGTTAAATATTTTTTAAAGCCTTCAGGTGTCATAGCTTGTTTTAAATAGCCAATATTTCCAATGGGATGGCGCTCACTTTCATCTAAAGCTTCAATGTTTTCTAGTTCAAGAATTTCTGCAATAGCAGCATTATTTCCTAAAGTGGGATGTGAGTCTAAAGGCAGGTGATAGCCAACTAAAGAAATATCATTTTTAATTAAACTGCGAATACGTTTACCGCGCATTCCTGTAATTGGGTAGGCTTCGCCTTTCCAAAAATAGCCATGATGCACTAAAAGTAAATCTGCATTTTGTGCAATAGCTGCATCAATAGCATCTTGCGAAGCGGTTACTGCACATAAAATTTTAGTCACTTCTTGAGTGCCTTCAATTTGAAGACCATTTGGCGCGTAATCTTTAAATTCCGAAGATTTTAATGTGCTATTACACCAATCAATAATGTCATTCAGCTTTGCCATAAATTTATAAAGCCTTAAAAAATATAACGATCAACATACAGTTTAAATTGTAACTAAAGCAAGACAAAACTATTGGGCTTTTTTATGTATCTAATTGTGTTTCGCTTTACAATAGTGCATAAATTACTTTAGTCATCAACGAATTAAAATATTTAAGAGGACAAAATCGTGCGCCGTACATTGACTTGGTTACCGTGGGTGTTACTTATTATTGTCATTTTTGGCTTTTTAGGCTGGCAGTTCATGCAGAAGCCAAAAGCACCTATCGCTTCAGATGGGGTAAAAATGCCAGCAGAAAAAGTAGAACCACTGATTAACACAACACGTACTGGTGGTGTGGTTTCATATAGTGAGGCAGTGAAAGTTGCTGCACCTGCGGTTGTTAATATTTTTACAACGCAAAAAGTGAAGCAAATGAATCATCCTTTACTAGATGATCCTGCATTTCGCGAATTTTTTGGCAATGAATTACCCGATCAGCTTAAACAAGGTCCAAACGAAAATAGTTTAGGTTCTGGCGTTATTGTTCGTAAAGATGGATATATTTTAACGAACAATCATGTGATTTCTCAGGCAGATCAAATTGTTGTTGCATTGCATGATGGTCGTCGCGCTGTTGCAGAAGTAATAGGTACAGATCCAGATACAGATTTAGCAGTCATTAAAATTGCATTAGATGATTTACCTGTATTGCCATTCAAATTAAGTGGTAATGAAGTAGGCGATGTTGTTCTAGCTATTGGTAATCCATTTGGTGTTGGACAAACAGTCACTCAAGGGATTGTGTCTGCAACAGGTCGTTCAGATTTAGGTATTAATACCTATGAAGATTTTATTCAAACCGATGCTGCAATTAACCCAGGTAATTCGGGTGGTGCTTTAATTGATGTTGCAGGTAATTTAATTGGTGTAAATACTGCAATTTTCTCGCAATCTGGTGGTTCTATGGGAATTGGTTTTGCCATTCCTGCCAAAATTTGTCAGCAAGTTTTAAATTCAATTTTAAAAGATGGTCGTGTTGTTCGTGGATGGTTGGGTATTAGTTTATTACCGTCTAAGCAAGATGATATTTTAGTCCCTGAACAAAATGGTGTTGTGGTTGCCGATGTTTTAAGAGGTGGACCAGCAGAAAAAGCAGGATTGAAACGTGGTGATATTATTATGAGTGTAAATGGTGAGGCTATTTCTACACCAGCACAGTTAATTAATTATGTTGCACTTCAAGCACCATCAAGCATGGTTTCTGTGGTTGTTAACCGTGGCGATGAGAGCCTAACTTTATCTGTTGTTATTGGTGAGCGTAAATCTCAAAGTACTAAAGATAAACAGTTTATACCACTGCCTAAACAGTAAATATCATGTAAATTAAATCTTATAAAATTTAAAAAGCTCCTAAAAAGGGGCTTTTTTATTACAAATATATTTATTAAGTAGAGGGTGAAAAAGAATGAAAAAAATTGGATTGATTGGTGGGATGAGTTGGGAATCATCAGATTTGTATTATCAAAAAATTAATAAATTGGTCAATGAAAAAATGGGTGGTTTAAATTCGGCACATCTCATTTTGTATAGTGTAAATTTTCAAGAAATAGAGCACATGCAATCACAAGGTCGTTGGAATGACGCAGCTATTTATTTAAAAGAAATTGCTCAAAAGCTTGAGTTAATAGGTGTTGATGCGATTGCTTTATGTACCAATACAATGCATTTAGTTGCCCCTGAAATATCAAATCATATTTCTATTCCATTTTTTCACATAGCTGATGCTGTTGCAGATGAAATAAATCTAGCGAATAAAAAGAAAGTTTTGTTGTTAGGTACAAAATTTACAATGCAAAAAGACTTCTATAAAAATAAGTTAAATTTGAAAGGTATTGAGGTTGTTGTTCCGAATATGAATCAACAAGAAATAGTGCATTCTATTATTTATAATGAGTTATGTTTAGGTAAAATATTAGAAAAGTCTAAACAAGACTACATTTCAATTATTAATGATGCCATTGCAGATGGCGTGCAGGGTGTTGTTTTAGGATGTACGGAAATAGGCATGCTATTGTCTAATGAGGATGTTTCTATCCAAATTTTTGATTCAACTGAAATTCATGTGAATAAATTGGTTGATTTTATTGTGAATGATGAATAAAAAAGCGAGCTCTAGGCTCGCTTTTTTTGATCTATTTATAAATAGACTTAGCTTTCTTGTTGAATACCAGCAACTAACCATTCTTGGCTTGAACCAGCAGGTTTAACAAAGTGCCAAACTTCAGCAAATGGTTGTGGCAAGCTGTTTAAGTCTTCGCTTACAGTACCTGTAAAACGAACGCTTACAACATATTGACCATTTTCTGTTGCTGAATCTGCAACCATTGCATTTAAGTTAGAAAACTCAGCAACATCTTGATCTTGGTTCGCCATAATATCGTTATACATAGACTGGTAAAGATCAGGCGTTAAGTAACGCTGAATTTCTGCAATATTACTAGCCGTATTCATAGATTGAATATGATTAAAACGCTGACGAGCAACACGTAAGAACGTTGCAGGTTCAGAACCATCAGGTAATTGGTTGCCACTATTTGTATACGCAGCACCAAAAGGAGCATTGTTTACAGGAGCAGAACCAAATGGTGCATTATTTGTTGGCGCAGAACCACCTACATTTTGACCAAAAATATTGCTGTTGTCGTTTGATGGACGACCTGCAGTTGGTGCTTGACCAAACGGTGCATTATTTGCACCGCTATTTGGCGCATACGGGTTGTTAGCTGCTAATTTTTTTTTTGCGCCCATCTTACGGAAAACGAAGAAGGCAGCAGCTGCAGCAAGTAAGATCCAAATCCAACTTGGAATACCACCTTTTTCCTCTTCTTGTTGAGGAGCTACTTGAGCTTCTGACGCGGCAGGTGCTTTATCATCTGCTAAAGCATTTGCAGCAACTGCGCCAATAGCAGCACCAGCAACACCAGCCGCAACCATGCCACCAACACCTGGGCCTGATTTAGCAGGAGCAGTCGCTGGAGCAGCAGGCTGTTGAGCAGGAGTCGCTTGACGAGGTTGTTGGTAAGACTGAGAAGGAGCTGCTTGACGACTCATGCCATGACTTTTACCGCCACCTGCACGTTTTGCTTCTGCTGCTAAAGGTGCTACCAATAATGCTGCTGTTAAAAAACCAGCAATCAAACCACGCTGTCGAACTTCCATTAAAGTTTCCTAATAAAATAATAAGTAATACGTTTGTATTTATGCAGTCATTTTAGAAGTTTTTCAACAACTAATAATGAATATTTTTTAGATTGATTGTAATTTAATCAATATGGGTTTTACTCATCGTTTAAATTAATGGCTTCAGTGAGTGCTTCATGTAAACGTGCAACTGCAATAATTTGAACACCTGGAATTGGTTTCTGTGGTGCATTGCCTCTTGGTAAAATAATATATTTGAAACCATGTTTTACCGCTTCTTTTAAGCGTTCTTGACCGTTTGGAACAGGGCGAATTTCTCCAGATAATCCAACCTCACCAAATACAGCAAGCTGTTGTGGTAAGGCTTTGCCGCGTAAACTTGAAGCACATGCTAAAAGAACAGCTAAGTCAGAACCAGTTTCGGTAATTTTTAAACCACCTACAACGTTTACATAAACATCTTGTCCTGATGTTTGTACACCGCCATGTCTATGCATAACGGCAAGTAGCATATTTAAACGGTTTTGTTCTAAACCAAGTGCAACACGTCTTGGCTGACCGTGAGCATCATCAACTAAAGCTTGTACTTCAACTAAAAGTGGACGAGTTCCTTCACGGCTAATCATGACAATAGAGCCGGGAATTGCTTCATCATAACGACTTAAGAAAATTGCAGATGGATTCGCAACTTCTTTTAAGCCTTTATCTGTCATGCCAAAAACGCCAAGTTCATTGACTGCACCAAAACGGTTTTTTACGGCACGAATCATACGGTAGCGGGAGTCTGACTGACCTTCAAAATATAAAACACAATCGACCATGTGTTCTAAAACACGAGGGCCGGCAAGAGAACCTTCTTTGGTTACATGACCGACAATAAATAATGCTGTTCCGCTATTTTTAGCAAAGCGCGTTAAAATTGCCGCAGATTCGCGAATTTGCGATACGCCACCGGGAGCAGATTGCAAAGTTTCTGTATATAAAGTTTGAATAGAATCTAGAATGGCAACAGAAGGGCGTTCATGTGCTAGAACATCACAAATACGTTCAACACAAGTTTCAGCCATCACACGAAGTTTATCTGTAGGTAGGTCTAAACGATTTGCACGTAAAGCTACTTGAGATAATGATTCTTCACCTGTTACATAAAGCGCAGAATTTTTTGCCGCAGCCATATGAGTTGCGGTTTGTAAAAGAATGGTCGATTTACCAATACCAGGGTCACCACCAATTAAAACAACAGAACCTGTAACTAAGCCACCACCCAACACACGGTCAAACTCGCCAATACCGGTCGCTAAACGTGATTCATGTGAAACTGTAATTTGATTTAATGTTGTAACATTTGCGGCTTGTCCTGCATAACCGCCACCCATTTTAGATTGAGCACGGTGAGTAACAGCGGGTGCAATACTGACTTCAGTTAAGCAATTCCATTCGCCGCAATCTGAACATTGACCTGCCCATTTTGGATGGTCTGTACCACATTGCTCACAACGATAAACACTTTTTGCTTTTGCCATAATGATGATGAAATTATTGTTCGAAATTATTGAACAGCATAGCGGTGAACGTAGATTAAAACCAAGTCTTTCGTATGAAAAAATATCGATTTGCGGCAAGCTTTGGCGTTTAAACAAAATTGATCTGACATTAAGTGCTCACCACGTTCTATAATATGTGCCTCATTATTTTGAAATGGAATACATCATGCCGCAATTGTTGCAACATATTGATGCGATCGCACGCGAAAAGAACCGTGATGTACTTTTTGTACATTTTGAAGATTATGAAGAGAATGAACAAAACCCAGATTCAAATCGTCAAGATGTATTGAGCTGGTTAGAGCAAAATAACATTCCTTATGAAAAATGTATGGGACTTGAAGAAGAAGGCTCAATCGATAGCTATTGGGGCGATATTTATATTGATGTGCCATTTGATTTAGAGAATGAGCAATATCAAATTCTGAGCGATTACTTGGAAGATGAAGAAGGCGTAATGAAAATTGAAGGTGTCTATTTCTTTGTTTTATATTTAGAAACAGCCATTGAACTTCAAGCTGAACGTGTCATGAATACAGATACAGATTTTGAAGATGATACTTGGAATGGTACGCCATCTTAAAATAGAAGTTGATATAAAAGAAAAGCCACCCGAAGGTGGCTTTTTTAATATTTAGATTCGCTTTTAAACTTAATACAATTCGCCTGATTTGCGTTTTGCAATAAAGTCTTTCGATTCTTTGGCAATAATGCCTGAAAGTAGTAATAATGCGATACAGTTTGGTGCAGCCATTAAGCCGTTGAATGTATCTGCAAATAGCCATACAAGGTCAAGCGTTGCTACACATCCTACAAATACAGAAGCAATGTAGATAAGACGGTAAATTAATACATACTTTTCACCTAATAGGTAAGTACAGCATTTTTCGCCGTAGTAGCTCCAGCCTAAAATAGTTGAGTATGCGAAGAAAATAATACCGAAAGTCACAACCCAACCACCAACACCAGGAAGTAGTTGATCGAATGCTTTAATGGTAAGTACAGCACCTGTTTCACCACCAAATGAATTTCCAGCCATGATATAGCCCATTACAAGCACGATACCTGTAATAGAACATACGATAATTGTATCGATGAAAGTACCTGTCATAGACACTAAGCCTTGACGAGCAGCGTGGTCAGTTTTTGCAGCAGCAGCGGCAATAGGTGCAGAACCCATACCTGCTTCATTTGAGAATACACCACGTGCAACACCGTAACGAATTGCAGCACCAATCGCACCACCAACGGCAGCTTCACCTGTAAATGCATATGTGAAAATCATTTTAAGTGCAGGCGCAACTAACTCTAGATTATTGAAAATAATAACCAAACCACCAGCTACATAACCAATTGCCATAACAGGAACAATGACAGAAGATGCTTTAGAAATGGTTTTAATACCACCTAAAATAACCAAGGCAGAGAAAGCAGTAATTACGACACCTGTTATCCAAGTTTCAATACCCATACTGTTTTCAACAGCAAGTGCTACAGTGTTTGATTGAACAGAGCTACCAATACCAAATGAAGCTAAGGTACCAAATAAGGCAAATAAAACAGCAAGCCATTTCCACTTTGAACCAAGGCCACGCTCGATGTAATACATCGGACCACCGTTCATTTCGCCTTTTTCATTTTTATGACGATATTTAACAGCGAGAACACCTTCGCCGTATTTTGTTGCCATACCAAATAATGCAGTCATCCACATCCAGAAAACAGCACCAGGACCACCTAAAACACAAGCTGTTGCTACACCTGCAATATTACCTGTACCAATGGTTGCAGATAGCGCAGTCATGAGTGATGCAAATTGTGAAATATCACCTGAATCTTTTTTATCTGGATGTTTCCCAAAAACTTGTTTAAATGCTAAAGGCAACATTCTAAATTGCCAAAAAAGTAGTCGGAAGGTTAAAAATATACCAGTACCTACAATGAGTACCAACATATATGGTCCCCAGACTAGACCACTTAGTGTTTCCATAAACGATTGTAAATTTTGCATATATATTATTCTCATCCTGATTATTCGTTATTTAATTAAAGCAATCACTATGCCAATTTATTATTTATTTAATGCACATATAAAGTAGCTTGAATAACTTTATATATGTTTAGTTTTTACATAGATATACGAATATTACAAGAGGGCGTGCACTTTAAAAAATAAAATATAGTTGTACTAATCACAAAAAAATTCAGATAAGTAAAATAAATCAATAAAGACTATAAATAGGGAAAAACAGATCATAAGTTAATTTCTTTTGCTTTATTCAAAATTTAAGTTAATTTAATCTTGCTATACATTGAAGGTGAATTAAAAAATGACAGAGCAAAAAATAAATTCGCCTGCCGTAGGAGACGGCGATTTAAAAAGAAGTTTATCTAATCGACATTTACAGTTGATTGCGATTGGTGGAGCCATAGGAACAGGGCTTTTCATGGGCTCAGGGAAAACAATAAGTTTAGCTGGACCATCTATTTTATTTATTTATATGATTATTGGTTTCATGGTTTTTCTTGTAATGCGTGCATTAGGAGAATTGCTACTTTCAAACCTTAATTACAAATCATTTATCGACTTTTCAACTGATTTAATTGGCCCTTGGGCTGGTTATTTTGTAGGTTGGACGTATTGGTTATGCTGGATCACGATTGGTATCGCAGATTTGTCAGCCATTATTTATTATTTACAATTCTTTAATGGGGGCGTCTCATTCTCACCTTTAGAAGGTGTGTTAATTAGCGTCGCTTCGATTTTATTTATTACTTGTCTGAATTTAGCAACAGTAAAACTATTTGGTGAAATGGAGTTCTGGTTTGCAATGGTGAAAATCGTTGCGATTATTGTCCTTATTGCTGTTGGTGGATGGATGATCTTCACAGGATTTACATCTACAGCAGGTGAGGTTGCTTCATTTGGACACTTGTGGAGTCATGGCGGGATGTTCCCAACAGGCTTTACTGGATTCTTAGCAGGCTTCCAAATTGCCATATTTGCCTTTGTGGGTGTAGAGCTTGTAGGTACAACAGCTGCTGAAACTAAAGACCCTGAAAAGAATTTACCAAAAGCAGTTAATTCTATTCCAATCCGTATCATTATTTTCTATGTTTTGGCATTGGTTATTGTAATGTCTGTAACGCCGTGGAATAAAATTGATCCGTCAATTAGTCCATTTGTAAACTTATTCAGCCAAGCAGGTATTGCTGCTGCTGCCATTATTATGAATTTTGTTGTTCTTTCATCAGTAATGTCATCTATGAACAGTGGTGTTTTCTCTACAAGCCGTATGTTGTTTGGTTTGTCTCGTGAAAATCAGGCACCAGATGCATTGGGTAAATTGAATAAACGTGCTGTTCCTGCAAATGCTTTATATTTCTCTACAGTATGTTTGTTATTGGGTGCAGCGCTTCAATACTTTGTTCCTAATACAGTTTTGGCATTTACCTTAGCAACCACATTATCAACAATTCTATTTATTTGTGTATGGTTGATGATTATTTGGAGCTATGTGGTTTATTACAGAACACGTCCTGAACTTCATGCAAAATCGACATTTAAATTGCCTGGTGGCTTGTTCACTTGTGCGGTAGTTGTGGTGTTCTTTATTGGTACGATAGGAATACTTGCACTTGAAGAAGATACGCGTAAAGCATTAATGGTGAGTCCAATTTGGTTCATTATTTTAATTATTGGATATTTCGGTTTCTATAAACCTCGAAATAAATAAAATTAAATGTTCAAAAACGTCAGCACTTCGCTGGCGTTTTTTTATTTCTAAAGATAATCTCTTACGTTTAATGCTTTGGTCATCGACATGATCACGGTATACTTTATCAAAATTAATGGATAGGTGGTCAGATGCGTTTAGTCATTTGCGGCATCGGTGTTTTAGTGACAAGTTTCGTGCTAACAGGTTGTGGTCAATCGGGCCCATTACAGTTAGCCAAAGATCAAAATTATGATAAACGTGCAAAATATTTAATTTATTCAGATTCTGAATTGAAAGAACAGAAAAAAGAACAAGTTGAAGTACCTGTACAGCAACAGTTTGCTGCACCATCAAATTCTGATACACAAACACCTTAACTCAACCAACGCAAGGATACATTCATGAGTTTCACCCGCATTAATGGGGTATTGCACGCAGAGCAATGTTCATTACAATCGTTAGCGCAGCAATTTGGTACACCGCTCTATGTTTATTCAAAAGCAACTTTTGAAAAACATTTTTTAGACATGGATCGTGCGTTTAGTTTTATTGATCATCAAATCTGCTTTGCAGTTAAATCAAACTCAAATATTGCGGTATTGAATGTATTAGCCAAGCTTGGTGCAGGTTTCGATATTGTGACTGGTGGCGAGCTTGCGCGTGTTTTAAAAGCGGGTGGTGATGCATCTAAAATTGTATTTTCTGGTTTAGGTAAATCGGAAGCAGACATTAAAAAAGCACTAGAAGTTGGTATTGCTTGTTTTAATGTGGAATCTTATGCAGAACTTGATCGCATTCAAAAGGTTGCTGCTGAATTAGGTAAAAAAGCACCGATTTCATTACGTGTGAATCCAGACGTAGATGCAAAAACACATCCTTATATTTCTACAGGATTAAAAGAAAATAAATTTGGTATTCCATCTGATACAGTATTTGAAACATACAAATATGCAGCATCTTTAGCTAACTTAGATGTTGTTGGTATCGACTGCCATATTGGTTCTCAATTGACTGAAACTCAACCCTTTGTAGATGCTTTAGATCGTGTAATTGTAATGATCGATAAGCTTAAAGAAATGGGAATTGAGCTTAAACACATCGATATTGGTGGTGGTTTAGGTGTGACGTATAAAGATGAAACTCCGCCAACAGTTCAAGAATATGCCAACGCACTTAAACCAGCTTTAGAAAAGTTAGGCTTAAAAGTATATATGGAACCTGGTCGTAGTATTTCTGCAAATGCAGGTGTGCTACTAACTAAAGTGGATTTATTGAAGCCAACGAATCATCGTAACTTTGCCATTATTGATGCTGCAATGAATGACTTAATTCGTCCTGCTTTGTATGAAGCTTGGATGGATATTCAAGAAGTTACACCACGTACAGACGTTGAAGCCAAAGAGTGGGATGTTGTAGGTGCAATTTGTGAAACTGGCGATTTCTTAGGTAAAGAGCGTAAGCTTGCACTGCAAGAAAATGATGTTCTTGCAGTTTTAGGTGCAGGCGCATACGGTTTTGTAATGAGTTCGAACTATAACAGTCGTGGACGTGCAGCAGAAATTATGGTGAGTGGTGATCAAGCTTACGTAATTCGTGAACGTGAAACAATTGAATCATTATGGGAAAATGAACGTTTATTGCCTTAAGGAGTAATTCTAAATGTTATTAGAATTCACTAAAATGCATGGCTTAGGCAATGATTTTATGGTGATTGACCTCATTAGCCAAAAAGCATTTTTAGATACGGTGACTATTCAGCGTTTAGCAGATCGTCATTTTGGTATTGGTTTCGATCAACTATTAATTGTTGAACCACCAGATGTACCAAATGCAGATTTTAAATATCGTATTTTTAATGCAGATGGTTCTGAAGTTGAGCAATGTGGTAATGGTGTACGTTGTTTTGCTCGTTTTGTGCATGAGCGAAAATTAACAACAAAAACCAAAATCAAAGTTCAAACGAAAGCAGGCATTGTTGAGCCTGAACTTGGTCTAAATGGCTGGGTTCGTGTGAACATGGGTTACCCAAAATTCTTACCGCAAGAAATTCCATTTTTTGCAGATGAACCTGAAAATCTTTATGACATAGATTTGCTCAATAATGAAAAATTGACCATTGATGTTGTAAATATGGGAAATCCACATGCGGTAACAGTTGTTCCGAATGTGTTAACTGCTGATGTAGCTAATATTGGACCACAAGTTGAATCTCATGAGCGTTTTCCACAGCGTGTAAATGCGGGTTTCATGCAAATCATTGATGAAAAACATGCACGTTTACGTGTGTTTGAACGTGGTGTAGGTGAAACACTTGCTTGTGGTACAGGTGCATGTGCTGCTGCTGTTTCAGGCATGCGCCGTGGTCTGTTAGCAAGTTCAGTTGAAATTGAATTAGCAGGTGGTAAGCTCTTAATTGAATGGAAAGAAGGCGATGTTGTTTGGATGACAGGTCCAACAGCAACTGTTTTTGAAGGGCGTATAGATTTACGTTATTTCCAACCTTAATTAAAAGTATTAAAAAGCCCTGATTTTTCGGGGCTTTTTTATATGAAATAAAAATGAACTGGATATAAATTTGTTACACTCACTTTTTATATTAAATTAGTTTGAAATGGAGGATGTTTAGATGCAACAACAAGCTATGCAACTACTCTCCATGTGGTTAAAAGAACGAGAAATTCAAAATCAATCTAAACATACATTGCAAGCATATTTTCGAGATGTATCTGACTTTTTAAATTATTGTGAAAATCAAAAATTAGAATTAAATAATATAGAAACAACAGATTTACGTAGTTACTTGGCAAATAAAGTTGAACGACATCAATTAAGTTCAAGTAGTTTGCAACGCATGCTTTCATCTATTCGACAATTTATGAAATGGGCAGAGCAAGGGCAATATTTAGCTTTTAATGTAACGGATGATTTTCAGCTCAAGCGTCAGCCAAGACCTTTGCCAGGTATGATTGATATTGAAACGATTAATCAAATTTTAGATCAGCCAGAACCTGAGTCTGAAGTTCAAAAGCAATTATGGATTCGAGATAAAGCGATTTTAGAGTTGTTGTATTCGAGCGGTTTGCGCTTGGCGGAAGTTCAGGGTTTAACTATTCGAGATGTCGATTTTAATCGTCAATTGCTTAGAATTACAGGTAAAGGTAATAAAACTCGCGTTGTTCCATTTGGTGAAAAAGCGAAAAATGCAGTAATGCAATGGTTGCAATTGTATCCATCTTGGCATGGGGATTTTGTACCTGAAGCCAATATATTTATTACGCAAAAGGGACATCCTTTAGGTGCAAGACAAATTGAAAATCGTGTGAAATTCCAAGCGCAAAGGGCGGGTGTAAATGTAGATTTGCATCCGCATTTATTAAGACATTGTTTTGCAAGTCATATGTTGTCAAATAGTGGGGATTTACGTGCTGTACAAGAAATGCTTGGACATAGTAATTTAACCACAACACAAATTTATACGCATGTCGATTTTGACCATTTGGCGCATGTTTACGATCAAGCACATCCTAGAGCACAAGCTAAAAAATAGTAACAAATAAACAGATTTTGTCGGTGCTATTTAAATAAAAGTAATGTTATTGTAAAAGTCAGAAAAGATGGCTTTTTGAACTAACGTAGAATAAAAAGAAGTCAATTTTTAAGGTATAAAGGTATTAGTGAAAGTGGTTGCATAAAACATGACTATAGTTTTTTCGTTCCACTGGATGTATTGATAAATAATTGTTTTTAAAACAAGGTATAAAAATGATTTCAGACGTTCAAGAAAAGTATGATCAATTATCACCAGCGCAAAAAGAAATTTTTGCTGGTTATGGCTTACGTCAAGTGAAGCATTTTGTTGAAATTAGCTTGCCTAAAATTGAGGCTGCATTACCTGAGGGCGCACAGGTTCAAGGAATTAATGCTGAAGGAAAAGTCCAAGCAATTAATCCAGTTACAAAGCAAACATATTTGTGGATTTCAGACCTAAATTGGCAAGAACGTCCCATTGCAACAGAAAACATTGATTTAAAAGAAGATGCGATTGCAGTTTGGGAAATTTTTGGTTTAGAACAATATGAACTTATCGATTTAAGTCATGTGCATCGTGATTTTTTAGAGTCGGTTACAGCGTAATTCAATCTATTTAATAAAAAAGCATAGTTCAAACTATGCTTTTTTTGTTTTGATGATCATTCATTTTCTTTAAAGGTCATTAAGTGGTAGCTCTGTACTTTGTTTAATAATTTGACTTGGTAAATCAGTTTTTACACTAGTGATGCCATTCTTTTTGGTTAAATGCGTCGATTGAAATTTGCGGTAACTTTCTAAGTCGGGAACAATGACTTTTAGCATTGCATCGCACTCACCTAAAATAATATAGCATTCCATCACCTGAGGAAGTTCTTTCATTGCCTCAATAAAGGTATCAATGGTTTCAGCATCTTGTGCAACCAACCAAATGCGAGAAAATAAAATGAGTTTAAAACCAATTTTATGTTGATCGACAATTGTGGTGTAACCCTGAATTACGCCTGCTTCCTCTAATAACTTTACTCTGCGCAAACATGAAGATGGTGATAAACCAATTTCACGAGATAAATCATTATTTTGGATACGACCATTTTTTTGTAGTTCAGAGATGATACTTTTATCGATTCGATCAAGCTTTACTGAAATAGACTTAGATATAATCTTCATAAATTAGAATATAATTCGAAAAATAATATTAATTATAGAATATTTGAAATCCTATTTTAAAGCTTTTCACAGATACTATTTCAACTTTCAGACGCTTGATAAAGGGAAAGGATATGTCTGTATTTGCATTGTTTGCCTTAACGGTAATTCCACTTATTTTCACACCAGGACCAGATATGCTTTTTATCCTGTCACAAGTGATGGGTAAGAATGCAAAAGCGGGCATGATGGCAACTGTAGGTGTATGTTCAGGTTATTTGGTACACTCGATTTTAGTTGCTTTAGGTATTGCAGCCATCATTGTTTCATTTCCTATTTTGTTCGAAACGATTCGTTGGTTAGGTATCGCTTATCTTCTTTATTTATCTGCGAATTTACTTAAATCTGTATTTAGCACCAAGAAACTAAAAATTGAGCAAAAAAGTACATCGACCCCAATTAAGAAAGGTTTTTTCACTGCGCTTTTAAACCCCAAAGGCATGCTTATTTATTTTGCAATTTTACCGCAATTTATAGATAAGTCCGGGAATACAGTGAGCCAAGGTTTAATTTTATCTTTAATTTTTATTACGTTGATATTTGTTGTGTATTGCGCTTTAAGTGTTATTTTCGCCAAAATTACGCAAAAAACTCAAATAGATGAACGTAAACAAAAAATAATTGATGGAACTTCTGGTGGATTATTGGCAGCCGCGGCAACATGGCTCATTATTAATTAAGCCGAAGAAACAGAAATAGTATAAAAGCACATCAATCATGATGTGCTTTTTTTGTTTGGTCGCAGAATAATGAAGTTATGCAAGCGAACAAAACTGGAAGATATTCTTTTTAGTTAGAAAAATAGGATGCTCAATATAAATAAATGAGTCTAAAAATGTTGATTTGCTTTTTCTGCCAAAGCTTTAGTTTTAAAAGATATTAAATGAGATGTATTTTGTGGCTTAAATGAATCAATAGTTTTGATGATGTAAATCAGATAAAAAAATAATATAAATCAATGGTTAAAAAATAACTAAATTTATTATTTTTCATTTAAAAATATCATCAAAATAAAAGTGTGAACGCATCGTTCAAGGATTTTTACGCATTTTTACAGGTCTTTATTGAATTGTGACTTGACCGAAATGCCATACGCATTGCAAGATAGGACACCTAAAAAATTTAAGTGAAGAGTTGTAAAATTCTTCTCAACATTTACATTTGCTAAAACAGCCGAGGATTACATGAAGGCTCTTGTTGCTGTAAAACGTGTGGTTGATGCCAACGTTAAAGTTCGCGTTAAACCAGATAATAGTGGGGTTGACCTTACTAACGTTAAAATGTCAATTAACCCATTCTGTGAAATCGCAGTGGAAGAAGCGGTTCGTTTAAAAGAAAAAGGAACTGTTTCAGAAATCGTTGTTGTTTCTATTGGTCCTAAAGAAGCTCAAGAACAAATCCGTTCGGCAATGGCACTTGGTGCTGACCGCGGTATCTTAGTTGAAGCTGATGACAGTCAACTCGGTGCTCTTGAAGTTGCTAAAATTCTTAAAGGCGTTGTAGACGCTGAACAACCTCAATTGGTTCTTCTTGGTAAGCAAGCAATTGATGATGACTCTAACCAAGTAGGTCAAATGCTTGGTGCACTTCTTGGTGCAGGTCAAGGTACATTCGCTTCAGAAGTTAAAGTTGAAGGCGACAAAGTACAAGTTACTCGTGAAATTGACGGTGGTTTACAAACTGTTGAACTTGCGCTTCCAGCAATTATCACAACTGACTTACGTTTGAATGAGCCACGTTATGCAGCTCTTCCAAACATTATGAAAGCGCGTAAAAAACCGCTTGAAACTAAGTCACCTGCTGATTTTGGCGTTACAGCTACAACTAAACTTAAAACAGTTAAAGTTGAAGCTCCTGCTGAACGTAAAGCTGGCGTACAAGTGAAATCTGTAGATGAGCTTGTTGAAAAACTTAAAAACGAAGCGAAAGTGATCTAATACAGAAGGATAAAAATCATGAGTATTTTAGTTATCGCTGAGCACGACAACAAAGCACTTAATGGTGCAACTTTAAACGTTGTTGCTGCTGCGCAAAAAATTGGTGGTGATATCACTGTATTAGTTGCTGGTTCTGGCGCTCAAGCAGTTGCTGAACAAGCAGCGAAAGTTGCTGGTGTAAGCAAAGTTTTACTTGCTGATGATGCTGCTTATGCAAACCAATTGGCCGAAAACGTAGCTAAATTAGTAGCTGAATTAGGCAAAGGTTATACACATATCCTTGCTGCCTCTACAACAACAGGCAAAAACGTACTTCCACGTGCGGCTGCGCTTCTTGATGTAAGCATGATTACTGATGTAATTGCTGTTGATGGTGCTAAAACTTTTAAACGCCCAATTTATGCAGGTAACGCAATTGCAACTGTAGAATCTGGTGAAGAAATTGTGGTTGCAACTGTTCGCGGTACCGCATTCGATCCTGTTGCTACTGAAGGTGGTGCAGCTAGCGTTGAAGCGGCTACTTCACAAGGCGACGCAGGTATTTCTAAGTTCATTAACGAAGAAATTGTTAAATCAGAACGTCCTGAATTAACAGCTGCTCGTATTGTTGTGTCTGGTGGTCGTGGTGTAGGTTCAGGTGAGAACTATCACGCTGTACTTGATCCATTAGCAGATAAGCTTGGTGCTGCTCAAGGCGCTTCACGTGCTGCGGTAGATGCAGGCTTTGTACCAAACGATATGCAAGTTGGTCAAACAGGTAAAATCGTTGCTCCTGACTTGTACATCGCTGTTGGTATTTCAGGTGCAATTCAGCACTTGGCAGGTATGAAAGAGTCTAAAGTAATCGTTGCGATTAACAAAGACGAAGAAGCGCCAATTAACTCAGTAGCTGATTACTGGTTAGTAGGCGACTTGAATACTGTTGTTCCTGAATTGGTTTCTAAAATCTAATTCTTGAATAATGTATAAAAAAGCACTCATTTTTGAGTGCTTTTTTTGTTGTGAAAATAAAATTGCGACATAAATTTTTATCGTATTTATTGGGGGGAAACGAATAAATAAATACATCTCATAATTTAAATTTTCTTATTATTCTTTAATTTAAATAAATAGTTAAGTCGATTTATTTGTTGAGTCACTAGAATCTAATTCTAATTGGTTTTTATTTCCTTAGGGTTATTTTTTATTTAAATTATTGATTTTAAAAGAGTAATACTTTTAACTCTTATTGATTTTAAAACAAACAATACAAATATGTTACAATTACTTAAATTCTTTTATATCACTTATTACAAATGTCTGTAAATTTACTCCGCGTTATTGGTATCTCTTTATTATTAATATTTATATATATAGGTATTTCTCTCCATACTGCTTTTACGGCGCCTTTGGTTGTTACAGAATATCTATTTAGTGAACAAGGGGCGTATGAAGTATTTAGCCCTTTATTGTGGTTTGTATTGGCGTTTCTTTGTCTTGTGAAGCTTAAGTTGCAATTTAGTACGCGGATATTGACAGCACTTGCTGCGCTTATGCTTGGTTTGCGCGAAATGGATTTGCATAAAAGCTTGTTTGAAATGAGCTTCATTAAAACCAACTTCTATAAAAGCCCTGATATTGCATTAACAGATAAATTACTAGGTTTTACACTGTTAATGGTGATGATTTATGTTCTTGTGGCTTTAGCGAAACGTTTTTATAAGGTTTTACGTAACATTAAACAAGATTTAGATATTTCATATGTTTACGTTGTATTTACGATAGGTATTGCGGCTTTAAGTAAGGTATTAGACCGTATGACATCTCAGTTAAACGAATTGTTTGATATTCAGTTAATTCGTTCTACACAGGTTGCCATTATGACTGCGGAAGAGTCTTTTGAGATGTTATTGCCAGTTTTACTTATTGTGGCTGTATTGAGTTATAGAAACTTTAAATTCGAAAAATAATTAAAAAATGTGATAAAAACATGCGCAAATTTGGCGCATGTTTTTTTATCTAGATTACAAATTTTTGAACTTACTCACGGAAAAAAATAACTAAGTGAAAAATACAAAATATTGTATAAAAAACATCTAAATATTTAAGAAAATTGATAAGATAAATTGGTGTCAGAACACACAAAAAAAGAGTGTCTATGCTATAATATATAGCTATGTTTTTATTTTTTAGTTGGTCTGTTTTAGGCTAACTTTTTACTGATTTGACGATATATAAATGCGGGCAGAATTCTGCTTGTATAACAAGGAGTATGCATGAGCGTATCGGAAATTAGACCGATTGCCATTGAGGATGAACTTAAAAGCTCATATCTCGATTATGCAATGAGCGTGATTGTTTCACGTGCTTTGCCTGATGTACGAGATGGTTTAAAACCAGTTCATCGTCGTGTGCTTTTCGCAATGCACGAATTGGGCAACGACTACAACAAAGCGTACAAAAAGTCTGCTCGTGTGGTGGGTGACGTAATCGGTAAATATCACCCGCATGGTGATTCTGCTGTATACGAAACAATTGTTCGTATGGCACAAGATTTTAGTTTACGTTATCAATTGGTTGATGGTCAGGGTAACTTCGGTTCTGTCGATGGTGACAGTGCAGCAGCAATGCGTTATACCGAAGTTCGTATGCGTAAACTTACCCATGAACTTTTAGCAGATCTTGAAAAAGATACTGTTGAATGGGAAGACAACTACGACGGTTCTGAGCGTATTCCTCAAGTAATGCCAACACGTGTACCTAACTTACTCATCAATGGGGTAACAGGTATTGCAGTTGGTATGGCAACGAATATGGCACCGCATAACATGACTGAAGTTGTGAATGCGTGTTTAGCTTATGCCAATAATCCAAATATTAGCATTGAAGGATTGATGGAACACATTTCTGGTCCAGATTTCCCTACAGGCGGCATTATTTATGGTAAATCGGGCATTATAGATGCTTACCGTACAGGTAAAGGTCGTCTACATATCCGTGGCAAATACCATTTTGAAGAAGATCAAAAAACAGGTCGTACCACGATTGTGTTTACTGAAATCCCTTATCAAGTAAACAAAGCAAAAACCATTGAGCGTATTGCTGAATTGGTTAAAGAGAAAAAACTTGAAGGTATTTCAGAGCTTCGTGATGAGTCAGATAAAGATGGTATGCGAATTGCCATTGACTTAAAACGTGGCGAAAATGCTGAAGTGATTGTGAACAACTTGTTCCAAAACACTCAGTTAGAAAATTCATTCAGCATTAACATGGTTTGCCTAGATAATGGTCAACCTAAGTTGATGAATCTGAAAGATATCATTGCTGCTTTTATTCGTCATCGTCAAGAAGTGGTAACACGTCGTACGATGTTTGAATTACGTAAAGCACGTGAGCGTGGTCATATCTTAGAAGGTTTGACTGTTGCTTTAGCAAATATTGATGAAATTATTGAAACCATCAAAACATCTGCAAACCCTCAAGAAGCGCGTGAGCGTTTACAAGCGGGTGAGTGGGCTGGTGGTGGTGTTGTTGCGCTACTTGAAAAAGCAGGCTCAATTTCAATTCGTCCTGACGAAATTGAAGGTGAAGATCCGAGTCGTCCATTTGGTTTAGCGGGCAATGTATACCGTTTATCACCAGCGCAAGTTAATGCGATTATGGAACTTCGTTTGCATCGTTTAACAGGTCTTGAACAAGACAAGTTACATGCAGAATATAGCGAAATTCTTGCAACAATTGCTGAATTAACTGCAATTTTGAATGACTTCAATTTATTGATGGATGTTATTCGTGAAGAATTAGCACTTATTCTTCAGCAATATGGTGATGCACGTAAGACAGCAATTGTAGAATCACGTATCGACTTCTCTCGTGAAGATTTGATTCCTGAAGAGCAAATGGTGCTTACAGTTTCTAAGACGGGTTATGCAAAAACTCAACCATTGTCTGACTATGCCGCACAGCGTCGTGGTGGTCGTGGTAAGTCTGCAACGTCAATGAAAGAAGATGATTACATTCAACATCTGATTGTGACATCTAACCATGCAACGGTTCTTTGCTTTACCAACGTAGGTAAAGTGTACCGTCTGAAAGTGTATGATGTGCCGCAAGCATCTCGTGGTTCAAAAGGTCGCCCAATGGTGAACTTATTACCACTGGATGAAAATGAGACAATTACAGCAATTTTACCTGTAGTTGATGCACCGAAAAAATTCAAAGAACGTTTGGCAGATTTCAAAGCATTTGTGAAAGCGAATGCTGCAACGCTACAAACAAATGAAGTGATTAATAGTCATTATACAGAGCTTGAAGCAGCCTTAACTGAGTCTGAAGATGGTGCTGATGATATTTCTGATGCATTACGCATTCAGTTGAAACAGCTTGGTTTGGAGTTATCTACAACCGATCTTGACGATGAAATTGTTAATGACTTTGCTCAGCAAGCTGAAGCTGTACGTAAAAACTTCTATGTATTTATGGCAACAGCATCGGGCACAATTAAACGTGTTGAATTAGAACAATTTAGTAATGTTCGTTCTAATGGTTTACGTGCAATTGAGCTGAAAGAAGAAGATACCTTAATTGGTGTTGCAATTACCGATGGCGAACAGCAAATTATGTTGTTCTCGAACGAAGGTAAAGCAATTCGCTTTGCTGAAACAGATGTACGTTCTATGGGACGTTCTGCAAAAGGTGTACGTGGTATGCGCGTAACATTTGCAGCATCTGTTGTAGAAGATGATGTTGAAACAGATGTAGATTCAGATGATGAAGATACAGATTCAGCATTCATTAGCCGTATTGTTTCATTGGTTGTTGTTCCAGAAACTGGTGAAGTACTTTGTGCTTGTGCAAATGGTTATGGTAAACGTACGCCAGTAGGCGACTTCCCAACCAAAAAACGTGGCGGTAAAGGTGTTATTGCAATTAAGACATCTGAACGTAATGGTGAATTGGTTGGTGCAGTTTCAATTGATGAAAGCAAAGAGTTAATGCTTATTTCAGATGGTGGTACATTAGTACGTACACGTGCATCTGAAGTTGCAACAACGGGTCGTAATGCTCAAGGTGTTCGCTTAATTCGTCTTGGAAATGAAGAAATTCTTGTTGGTGTGGTTTCTGTAGAAGCTGTAGAAGAAGATGACTTTATTGAAGATGTTGAAGGCGAAACTTCAGAAGTTGAAACAACAAATGTAAATGAAGCTGAAATCGAAACTGATGTAAATCCATCAGAAGATTAAGTTTTATTGTGTAAAAAAGGACGCTTAGGCGTCCTTTTTTTATATACTTAGCAATAGTAAATTCAATGAAAAGTGTAAATGATGAAAGTAAAAATATTGCTTTTGAGTAGTCTGTTTGCTTTAGCAGGTTGTGACAAGCTTGGTCAAAAGGCAATGGATGCTATTCCTAACCCGAGTCCTGCACAGGAACAGGTTGCAGTAGATGCTTATAATGATTTACGAGATAAAAAATTTGATGAGTTTCTGACGTATTTGGAACCTGAATTACAAGCAGAGTTTAATAAAGATACGAAAACTTTACGTAAATTTTCTTATGTTTTGCCAAAGTCTGAGCTTAAGCATAAGAAAATTGTGTCTAAGAAAATTGAAAAATCTACAGATAAGCCAAGTTTATATACGGTCACTTATGAATATAGTTATGATAAAAACTTGGTTCAGTATGATGTAAGTTTTGATAAGCCAAATGGCAGTACGAAAATTCGTAAATTGAACGTTGCTGTATTTGGTGAATCTACCAACTAATAATGAAATATGGTTTGTAAAAAAGGACGCTGAAGCGTCCTTTTTTGTTATTCATACTTGGCATGATGCTCTGATGGTTTTTTAAGGATTTATAAATAATTTTGAGAAATATTAATTGCTTGATGACCGTGAAATGTGAAAAATCATTAAAAAATCTAGAAATAAAGTATCTAGATTTTTTGTACGCAATAACATTTTAATTTGAAAGGAAAAATTAATAGAATTTCGTATAACGTGTATTATGTTAATTTTAGAAACAATTAACAGTTTAATTGAGCCAAACCACTTTCATCTAAGGTTTTTTTAATGAATGATTCCTATGAGATTCCTGCTGAAGAAATTCCTCTAGCAGAATCCTTATTTATTACAAGTCATCTAAGTCCTTATCATTATAGATGGTGGAAAGGTCTCACTAAAAATGGTTTCAAAAAAGTTATTAAAAATGAGAGTAGAGAGGCTTTTAAAGTAAATGTAAAAGCTCATCACACTTCATTTGCAGGGAAGCCACTCTCTCAACGATCGTCTGAGTTATTTGATGATATCGTTGATAATCCAGAAAAGTTAAAAATAGATTCTCAATTTCTTCAAGCACTTAAATCACTAAAACTATACCCAAATGATATTTTTCCTGAATGGAATCAGCATGTTGAGATATATAATGTTTTAGAAAAAAATAATTTCCCTCGAAGTAATGCAATTGAAATGTACCTTTTTCTAAAAGATAGTTTTTTTATTGGAGATTATAAAAACTTAATGAGCTTAGATTTACTGATGCACAGAGACTTCAATATATTTCTAATTTTATTTCACCTTGATTCTTTAATCTTTAATGACAATTTTTTCAGTGTATCCCTTTATAAATACTTACTTCTTGGAAAAATAAAAGGGAAAAGGAAATCATCTAGTCATCTATTTTGGAATTTAGTAAAGGTGATCGCATGTATGGAATCGAATAAACAGAAACTTACATCTTTTGATCTGTCTAAAAAAGTTCCAAAAGATGAAGATAGCTTTGCTTTGATAGATGAACCACAGGTTGAGCGTATCAAATATGAAGTAAGACAACTAAAAGAACAGAAAAGGTTTGTTTTCTTATTAAGCGATTTTTATCAAATGGTAGGTGTAGAAAATCTGCATGAAGACACTAATTGTTTTAATGGTTTTTCATTAACAGGTTTATGGCTTATCTATTTATACGTTCCTATTTTGATAAGACCTGGTTCCAACATATTGAAACTTTCAGAAAATGAGATAAATATGATATTTTCTGCTTTTAATAATAAAAATAAATCAGAAAGCACTAATTTTTGGCCTTCTGATTTATTCCATCATTAATGACTATTATTTGCTACGAGGTGGATTGTTTCCACGACCACCACCTGAAGGATTACCCGTAGTACTTGGAGCATTTGTTGGCTTTGACATAGCAATTTCCTTTTTTGACTGTGTTTAGGTAGCACTATTATTGAAGAAGATTGTTATAAGATATATGCGAAAAAACCAAAATCTGTATATATTTTAACCTTATTAACATAATGGCGATTATACGAAATTCTTAAGCTGCTGATATTGTAATAAGTCAATTGGCAGTGCCATTGTATGTACAGTTAAAGTGTCATCTAGCTCCTTCCATTTTTCCAAAAAGTAGCATCCATCTAGTACATACACTGTAGAAGATGACACAAAAAATTCTTCGATTTTCAGACTCTCAGTATTTTCAATTGTTTTAATTGAATAGATATCGAATTGATTTTTATTATTTAAAATAAAGGTAAATAAATTATTATTAATTTCGATAGTTTTTTCAATTTCCTCAAATCCAGATTCTAGATAAACGCTGAGATAAAAATTATTAGAATATTGAATGATTCTAAAATTTGTCTGAAGATTCGACAGATGAAAAATCTCTAGGTAATTTTGTTCCAAGTAAAACCTTCCTAAATTAGTTCTATCATATTAAATCTTCTAGTCATTATTTAACATAAAATCTCTTATACGAATTATTTTTTCGTAACAATCAAACTTAATATGTGACAATCAATTTAAGAAAATAATAAAAAAAGGATGCCTAAACATCCTTTTTTTATTACACAAAGAATTATTTGCTGTTTAACTCAAGCTCATATTCTTTACGTTTATCTTGGTCAAATACGCCTTCCCATTTACTAATTACAAGTACTGCCAAAGCATTACCAATAACGTTCAACGCAGTACGCGCCATATCTAAAATACGGTCAATACCAGCAATGAAAGCAAGACCTTCAAGTGGAATACCTACGCTACCTAAAGTTGCCAATAACACAACAAAAGAAACACCAGGAACACCTGCAATACCCTTAGAAGTAATCATTAAAGTTAAAACAAGGGTAATTTCTTGAGTTAATGTTAAATCAATACCATAGAGCTGAGCAATAAAGATTGCCGCAATACTTTGATATAAAGTTGAACCATCGAGGTTAAATGAATAACCAAGCGGAATTACGAAACTTGTAACTGGTTTTGGCGCACCATAAGCTTCCATTTTTTCCATAATACGTGGTAAAACGGTTTCAGAGCTTGCAGTTGAATAAGCAAGAATCAATTCATCTTTAAGAATTCTGATAATCGTCCAAATGCTGAAGCCACAAATTTTAGCCACAACACCTAAAACAGCAAAAATAAAGAAGAAGATTGCGCCATAAACAAGCAGTGCAAGTTTTAACAATGGAAGTAATGATGAGAAACCAAAGTTAGCAACAGTTGCAGCAATTAGACCAAATACACCAATAGGTGCAAACTTCATGATCATGTGAACAACTTTAAACATTGTTTCAGAAACAGCGTTTAATACATTAAGTAATGGTTGTTTAACTTCTCGATCAAGTGCACCTAAACCAATACCAAACATTACCGAGAAGAAAATAATCGGAAGCATTTGACCGCTAGTTAAAGCAGCAAAGAAGTTTGATGGAATCACTGAAAGAATGGTTTGAATTAAACCATGATGTGCTTCGCTAACTTGATGTGTTGTTTCTGCATATTTAGAAATGTCGACCTGTGTTAGTGAAGACATATCAATACCAGCACCAGGCTGGAATACGTTTGCAGCAACAAGACCAACAACAATTGCAATTGTTGTAATAATTTCAAAATATAAAATTGTTTTGAAACCAAGCTTACCAAGACTCTGACCGTGACTATTTGCAATACCTAGAATTAACATAGATACAACAAGTGGAACAACGATCATTTTAATGAGCGTAATGAAAATTGAACCCAAAGGATTCAAGAAATTCGTTACTAAATCATCGCGATATTCAGGAGAATAATGTAGGAAAGAGCCTACCAATACACCAACAATAAGGGCAATTACGATTTGCCAAGCAAGGCTAATCTTAATTCTTTTCATACTCAGCTCTGAAAATATAGATTAGGTAAAAGAATTCCGTAGCAAATTCACATCATGATTTCTTATAAAATAAGAAGATATTATGTGAAATATGTAAGCGAATTCGGATGGGGTGTATTTTTGCAGTTAATCTAACAAATAGGCTGTTGTTTTTAGTAAACCGCTGATCGTTTGGTTAATTATTTAACAGTTTAAGTTGATAATTCGATTATTCTTTTAATCTTAATAAGTTTATTAAATTAATTTTCGTATGAATCAGCAACTATTGATTACAAACGGATATGCTTTTCAGGCGATTTATTTGAAATAGAAATTTTGAAAGGCGAAGTTAATTTATTTAGAAGCGCACATATAATACGAGTAAAGCTCGGTAAATGGTTTGTATTTTTATTTGATTTATAGCGGTAAATATCAAAAAAATTTAAATGTAATAAATTACGTTTTTGTAAATTGATGAAAATCGTATTTTGGTTGATGCTGTAAATATGCAAAAGGGAAGTTGTAAAAAGTTTCACTGGTAAAACAATATAAGGTATTGAATATTTAAATTATTTTATAAATTTAATAAGAAGAATGTATGAGATAGATTAGTAAAAATTAATAAAATGAGGAGTAAATTGGTTATTCAATTCATAAGAATAATACTAAAAACATGCATTTTTTGCATGGTGCAATAAAATTTTGCATTATCCTTTCCTTCAAAAAAAAGTGAAACTTGCCACAGTTAATTACTGGATCAATAAATTTTCACCTAGCTTCATAGAATGAAGCTTACTTAAATTGATCAACATGGAAAGTCATCAATGCCTTGTTATTAAGGCTATCAACTTAATACAAAAAAGATTGAAGAAGGAACTATTTTAATGAACCAAAAAAAATTGCTCAAATATATCTTGATCGCAATGATTTCAGGAATTCTGATTGGTTGGATCTTTCACAGTATTTTGTCACCTGAGCAAATATCAAAAATTGCAGGCTACTTAAAAATTATTACAGATGTATTTTTAAGATTAATTAAAATGATTATTGCTCCGTTGGTATTTGCAACAATTGTTTCTGGCTTAATATCAATGGGTAAATCATCTTCTTTAGGATCGATTACACTAAAGGCGATGAGTTGGTTTATTGGAGCATCATTTATTTCACTACTGCTTGGAATGGGGTTAGCAAATTATTTCCAACCAGGTACAGGTATGAATTTAAGTATTCCGCAAGAAGCTGTAAATGTTGGAGTAAGTGCAAGTAGCCTAAGCTTAGAAACTTTCATTACGCATATTTTCCCGCGTAGTTTTGCAGAAGCGATGGCAAATAATGAAATATTACAAATTCTAGTATTTTCAATTTTCTTTGGTTCAGCATTAGCATTTGTTCAACACAGCAGTGGTTCTACAGTAATTGGTCGAATTATTGATGAGCTTTGTAAAGTTATGTTCCGTATTACTGATTATGTAATGGCTTTAGCACCTATTGCTGTATTTGCAGCAATTGCTTCAGCTATTACTGTTCAAGGACCTAAACTCATCCTCGATTACAGTATTTTTATCGGACAATTCTATGTTGGCTTACTAATTCTTTGGACAATTTTAATCACTATTGGTTATGTATTTTTGAAAAAAGATGTTTTTAGATTGATGGGCGTGGTAAAAGAGCCAACAATGCTGGCATTTGCAACAGCAAGTAGTGAATCTGCATATCCAAAAACAATGGAAGCTTTAGATAAGTTTGGCGTGCCAAAGCGTATTACTAGTTTTGTTCTTCCTTTAGGGTATTCATTCAATCTTGATGGTTCGATGATGTATATGGCATTTGCTGTATTATTTATTGCACAAGCCTATAATATTGATTTGAGTTTTGCTCAACAAACATTGATATTGTTGACATTAATGATTACGAGTAAAGGAATTGCTGGTGTTTCTCGTGCATCTATTGTGGTGATTGCCTCAACGCTTGCGATGTTTAAACTTCCAGAAGCGGGTATTTTATTACTTCTTGCTGTAGACCAATTCTTAGATATGGGAAGAACTGCAACAAATGTGATTGGAAATAGTATCGCTACTGCTGTTATTGCGCGTACAGAAGGTAATAAACATGATCTTCCAGAGGAAGAGGTTATTGCTGTAGAAGATAAACTCATACCTATCAATCGATTGGCAGATAATAATTAAATTTTAAGCGTTTAAAATAAAGATTAATGGTATAGCTCATTCTATGGGTTATGCCATTATTATCTTATGCTGTGTTATTTTTATAATGAATTCTAATTTAATAATTAATTGTATGATTTTATTTAAATTGATATTTGCTATTTTATTTTGTTAGTTCATTCCAAATGTAATTAATCTTGTTTGTAAATATCATTTTTCGTCTAATAATGTATACATCTTGAAATATATTATATTTTTCACAATCAACTATTTTTAATTTATTTTCAATAATCTCTTTTTCGACCAAAAGTTTAGGTAGCCATGAAATCCCTAAACCTTGCAAAACTAATTCTTTTAAATCACTCGCATTATCTGTTTCATATAAAACTCTATAATCTAAAACATTTTCAATGACTTCATCTACACAACTTCTTAAATATGCTTGTTTACTGTAAGCTAATAATGGAAATGATTTTTCAAGTGAGTATTTAGGCGTACCATCATCGTTTAATGCAGTTATTGGTAATATTTCCATTTCAAAAATCTTCTGGAATAAGAATAAAGAAGGATCAAGTAGTTGTAGGTTTTTCTGACTAGAGTAGCCAATTAAAAAATCGCATGAGCCATCATTCAGTAAGCGCATACCTTGCTTAAGATTTACTGCAATAATTTCTAGTTTTAGATCTTCCATGTTGGTGGAGAGTTCATGGATAAACCGAGGAAAAAATTGCGTAATTAATGAATGAGATACACAAAATTTTACCGTTAGCTCATTGTTTTTTACACTTTTTTCCAAATAATTTATTGTTGTATTTAGTTGATTTTTAATATTTTTTGATGATGCGAGCAAAACTTGACCAGCTTCAGTAAAGTCAATGTTTTTACTATGACGTTTTAGAATTTGAAAACCAAGTGTACTTTCAATATTTTGAATTCTACGTGTAAATGCAGATTGGGTAACGTGGCGTATTGCTGCTGCTTGAGAAATAGATTTTTCTTGTTCAAGAGCAAGTAAATCTTCGATCCATCGAATTTCTAGTGTCATAAAAAACCCTTAATACATACTTTTAAGCATATACATTTTCAAATTATAATCCTATTATGCAAAAAATGCATACATGAATATTTTTTTACATTAGAGAAAATGAATAATACATTTTAATATAAGTTTAATATAAATTAGAGTTTATTTAAATGAATATTAAGATTAATACACGTACAGAAAAAGATTTATTAGGTAATAAAGAAATTCCAGATAATTTTTATTATGGTATTCAAACGTTTCGAGCTGTAGAAAACTTTAATCTTAGTAATAATAAATTAAATCAATTTCCTATTTTTATTAATGCACTTGCAATGGTTAAATCAGCATGCGCGCAAGCTAATTTTAAACTTAATCATCTTGATGAAAATAAAAATAATGCAATTCAATATGCTTGTCAGCAAATTCTTGATTATAAATATCATGATCAGTTTCCGATAGATATGATTCAGGGCGGGGCTGGAACATCAACAAATATGAATATTAATGAAGTTCTAGCTAATATTGGTTTAGAGCATTTAGGATATGCAAAAGGAGATTATCAATATTTACATCCAAATAATGATGTAAATATGTCTCAATCTACAAATGATGTTTATCCTACTGCTATTAAAATTGGTTTAATTACAGCAATTGATCAATTAAATACGCCATTTGAAAATTTGATTCAGAGTTTTAAACGCAAATCTGAAGAGTTTTCTAATATTCTAAAAATGGGGCGTACCCAATTGCAAGATGCCGTACCAATGACTTTGGGGCAAGAGTTTGGTGCTTTTGCAACAACATTACAAAATGATTTGAATAAGCTTAATCAAATTATGCCAGATGCTTTAAGTGTGGTGAATTTGGGTGGAACAGCAATTGGAACTGGTATTAATACAGAAGTTAAATATCGTGAGCTTGCAATTGCATCATTATCTGAAATTATGCAACGAAATATTAGTAGCGCACCCGACTTAATTGAAGCTACTTCAGATATGGGTGATTTCGTTTTATTGTCTAGTTTGTTAAAACGTACCGCGACTAAATTATCAAAAATTGCCAATGACTTACGTTTACTTTCTAGTGGACCGCGTACAGGTATAAATGAAATTTATTTAGAACCACGTCAACCAGGTAGCTCAATTATGCCTGGTAAAGTGAATCCTGTGATTCCTGAAGCTATGAATCTTGCATGTTATCAAATTATTGCGAATGATTTAGCCATAACATTAGCAGCAGAAGCAGGGCAGTTACAGTTAAATGCGATGGAGCCTTTAATTGCTTTTAAATTGTATGAATCAATTGATTTACTTGGTAAAGCGATGAAAATGTTCCAACATAAGTGTATCGAAACTATACGTGCAAATGCTGAACATTGTCAGGAAAATGTTGATAATTCGATTGGGATTATTACAGCACTCAATCCATATTTGGGTTACGAAACGACAACACGCATTGCCAAACTGGCAAATGAAACAGGTCAAAGTGTTTTAGCTTTGATCAAAGCTGAAAATCTATTGTCAGATCAAATATTAGCGGATGTTATGGCTGTAAATAATATGGTTAAACCGAAACAATCTGTTTAATTATTTATCTTTACTACCGTAAGTTGCTTTTATGTTTTATAAACACAATAAAGTGATCAAAGCATTTTGATTGAAATTTCGATTGTAAATATCCGGTAGGATTGAAATTTCTTCAGCTTTAACTACTGCACATATAGTCTAGATGTGGTTAAATGCCATCATTTTATTGTGTTTCACTCTGAAAGGAAAAATCATGCGCGCGTACAACTTCTGTGCTGGTCCTGCTGCATTACCTACTGCTGTTCTAGAAAAAGCTCAAGCGGAAATGCTTGATTGGCAAGGTAAAGGTCTTTCGATCATGGAAATGAGCCATCGTAGTAAAGACTATGTTGCGGTTGCTGAAAAAGCAGAAGCAGATCTACGTAAACTCATGAATATTCCTGAGAACTATAAAGTATTGTTCTTACAAGGTGGTGCATCGCTACAGTTTTCTGCAATTCCATTAAATCTTTTAGGGAAAAATAATAAAGCAGATTACATTCATACAGGTATTTGGTCTGAAAAGGCATTGAAAGAAGCGCAGCGTTATGGCGATATCAATGTTATTGAAGCAGGCACAACAATTGACGGTAAACTTGCAATTACAGATCAAAGCACGTGGAACTTATCTGTAGATGCAGCTTATGTTCATTATGCTGAGAATGAAACAATTGGTGGTATCCAATTTGCAAATATTCCTGAAACAGATAAGCCTTTAGTTGCAGATTTATCTTCAAGTATTTTGTCTGCACCAATTGATGTAACAAAGTTTGGTTTAATTTATGCGGGTGCTCAAAAAAATATTGGGCCAGCAGGTTTAACACTTGTTATTGTTCGTGAAGATTTACTTGATCAAGCAAAACCTGAAATTCCAAGTATTTTGAAATATAGCGATCAAGCAAAAAATGATTCAATGGTGAATACACCATCTACTTATGCATGGTATTTATCTGGCTTAGTATTTGAATGGTTGTTAGAGCAGGGCGGTGTGGAAGCAATTCATAAAGCGAATATGGCGAAAGCTGAATTGCTTTATGGTTACATTGATGCAAGCGATTTCTATGCGAACCCAATTGCTAAAGCAAACCGTTCAATTATGAATGTTCCATTTACTTTGGCTAAACCAGAATTGGAAAAACAATTCTTGCAAGAAGCTGAAGAAAATAATCTTCTTAACTTAGCGGGTCACCGCTCTGTTGGTGGTATGCGTGCAAGTATCTATAACGCTGTACCATTAGAAGGCGTACAAGCGCTTGTAAACTTCATGGATGACTTTGCGAAACGCAATGCTTAATCAAATGAACTAGAATTGCAAAAAGCCCATCAAATGATGGGCTTTTTTATATCTGGTCGAATCTAGACGAGAAAAATAACGTCTTAGAAAACGAAGGTGTGTAATAAATAAGCAGAAACAAACATCCCCAATACAAAAAATAGGCATGACATAAGATCTAACTGGTAACGATTTCCAATTCGATGTTCTACTTGCTGTAAATTTTCTTCTTGCACGATTCTCATAGATATTATTTCCGATGATCTATTTATCGTTGATTCCATTGGTTTGTCATATTTTTAACATAAAATATTGATTAAATAAAGTACTATTTCAAATTAACTTAATAAAGTTATTATTTTATAGATTTAATTTCAAATTATTATAAAAAACCAAGTAAATTCAGGCTTTCAGATTATCTTTATAAAAATAAATTAGAATAAAAATTATCCACAATTATTTGAATTTAAAAACAAGAAATTGAATTTAAACCTGTGGATAAGCTATTATTTTTTGAATTTAAAATGATTAAAAAATAATCCAAAGTTGTGGATAAAATAATCAAATAAACAATATTTAATTTATTCACTCATATTAAGTAATAAAAAAATCTCGGTATTTATTTATGCAAAAGCAAAACAAAACCGAGATTTTTTATTTATATAAATTATTGTTTTTTATTAAAAATATTGACTTGAAGCCAAATATTTCCACGAATGTATTGTCCTATTTCAAAGTTGCGATAGTCTTGGTTTTTTGTAGCAATACGCGCAAGAACAGCAGGTTGATTTTCTTCTAAGAAAAGTGTGACATCGTACAGCGTATATTCATTATCCATGAAATTCATAGATGTTTTGCCAACAATCTTACTTTGGAACCAAGCTTCATCTTCTTGTCCCATTGTTTCACCATAAAGATAAGCAACCATTTTTGAAAAATCGACAGTTACAGGTTCTTTGTCATCGTCATTTTTCGGTTCCCATGCATCTAATAACTCCTGTAAGTTTTCAGGAGCAACGCCACCATTTTCCGCCAAAATATCATTTAGTGCACGGTGGTGTTTAATAGATGCAGGATCATCAACAACAATTTGTTCATGATCAGATACCGCTTCTAATTCATATGCCCAACCATTAAATTGCACGTTATAGGTTTGTTCTTTGTCGTACTGTAAGTGGTTTACGCTATATAAATTGTCAAATGCATAAGCAACGCCTGCGCCTACATTGAGTTGTAAAACGGCTTGCGTATTCGATTTTCCACAGATAATGCGTTCAATTTTCGCATCTACCTTGTACGGGCTTTCAAATGTTGGGAATGCCGTTTTAACTGCTTTGGGTTTATTATTTTCAACGTCAATAACTTGGTTAAGTAAAATGGCTGCTTTGCTTGGACCTTGAATTAGCCAAGATTGCGCATCCATTTCACATTCTTCTTTACACAAACCCATGGGCATAATTGGAGCATCAAGTGCCAAACCAAGCCATTTAGGTACATCTGTGGCAGGTTGGTCTGTTAGTAAATTCCAATGCTCTACATGACTACCGAAGCTTTGATCTTCAATGGTGATCCGTTCAGGACTATTTTGATTTTTCATATGCACAATTGATTTCGGGTTGTATTTATCTATTAGATCGAGGGTTATTCGGAATTTTCAAGTCAAAGACTTGAAGAAACTGAATTTATCTTTTTTAAGTAACAAAAGATTCACATTAAAACTAATGAAAATTTGATTTGATGGCAAGTGCATATACAAATCTACATATAAGGTTTTGAAAGAGATTATCAATGATGTGCGTTGAACAAATTTGATAAACTGACCATTCGTAATATTTAGGAATCACTTGTGCTGCCATTTAAACTTTGGGTTGATGCTGATGCTCTGCCACGTATTTTAAGAGATGTAATTATTCGTGCATCGGATCGTTATCAAATGGAAGTTACATTTGTTGCAAATCAAAGTGTCGGCATTACACCATCTGTTCGTATTAACTCAATTCAAGTCATGAGTGGTGCAGATGTGGCGGATCAAGAAATTGTTGATCGAATGAAAGAGCACGACATTGTCATTACACAAGATATTCCTTTAGCAGCGCAGGTCATTGAAAAAGGTGGTGTGGCAATTAACCCGCGTGGTGAGGTGTACACAATATCTAATATTAAAGCACGTCTGCATTTGCGTGATTTTATGGATACTTTACGTGGTGCAGGTGTACAAACAGGTGGTCCACCACCGCTTGCTGAGCGAGACAAGCGTGAGTTTTCAAGTTCGTTAGATCAAACCATTCAAAAACAAAAACGTAAAACAGCCTAATTATTTATGATTCCGTCTAAAGCGAACTTAATGTCGACTTATGTGTTACTTATATTCATATGGTCGACAACACCTCTTGCCATAGTTTGGAGTGTTTCAGACATTCACAACTTATGGGCTTTAGCTTTGCGTTTTTTTATTGCATTGCCTTTGTCTTTGGGTTTGCTCTTATTGTTAAAAGTAAATTTAAAATTCAATGCAATTTCTATTCATAGCTATATTGCAGGTGCTTTTAGTTTTATTGGTTCGCAAATTTTTACTTATTTGGCAACAGATTATTTAAGTTCGGGCATTATTGCGCTGATGTTTGGTTTAGCACCAATTATGGCAGGGCTTATTGGGCGCTTCGTATTTAATATTCGTTTACACCGTATGCAATGGATAGGTATGTGCATTGCAGTGCTGGGTTTAAGCATTATTTGTATGGGGGGGAGCGATCATCATATACAGCCTATAGGCATTGTTTTAATGCTGATCAGTGTTTTTGTTTATTGCATGTCTATTTTTTGGATTAAAAAAATTAATGCACCGCTTGAACCTATGGCTCAGGCTTCAGGTTCTATTATAGTTTCAAGTATTTTTGCTTTGTTTTTGTTGCCGTTTATTTGGCAGTACGCACCCACACATATTCCAAGTACAAAATCTTTAGTTGGTTTGTTTTATGCGGTCATTATGGCTTCGTTACTTGCAATGTTTTGTTATTTTAAATTGGTACAGAATATTAAAGCGACAACATTGTCATTAACCACAGTAATGACGCCATTACTCGCATTGATGTTTGGCGCTTTATTGAATAATGAAAAACTCACAGGCATGATTTTTTTAGGAACAATCGTTTTACTCACAGGTTTATCAGTCTATTTCTATAAAGATTTTATGCAAAGCCGTACGAATAAAAAAGCTGAATCTAGAGACTAGTTCAGCTTTGTTGTGCGTGCATAATCTCTAAAGCTTCACTTAATTTGCTTCGATCTTGAGGCAATAAAGTAATAAAATAAGCACCAGTTTTATATTTTCCGTTATCTTCTTCGCGGCAATGAATTACTTGCGCAATTGCTGCAATATGGAAGAAGTTATCTGGATGACTTAAGGTAATATGAATATAAGTATTCTCTGCAATTAAATGATCTGAATAGAAGCTAAGACCACCTTCAGATATATTCACATTTGCAGGCACTGGTAACAAGGATTGTACAATTGCATCGTATAAAGTACCTGTGATGAGGTTTAACTTTTGATTAAATAAAGATAATATGCGTGCAATCTGTTGATCTTTTTCAGATATTTGTTCTATTTCGTGGTCTAAAGCAAGATCAAACTGATCTAATTCTGCAAGTAGAAGAAAATAACGTGGCAACACAAAATTAGGATCATAAGGGTCGTTTAGCGCAACATGTTCAGAAATGACCTGATAGTTGACCCTCAAGGCAGCATCGATACGCGACATTACACGACGGTCATTTTGACCTGGTTGATGCTGAAATTTTTCCATAATCTTACCTCGGACTTGATGGTATGTTTAAACCAATCTCGCTATATATAGGGTTGAGATATACTCGCGCACGGCGCAGTAACCATTTTATTTCTTTTATTGCTTTGGTCTCAATGATTGGCCTTACCTTAGGTGTTGCCGTACTCATTACAGTTCTTTCTGTAATGAATGGTTTTGATCGGGAACTAAAAGATCGTATTTTGGGTATGGTACCGCAAGCTACTGTTTCTTCAACCCAAATATTAACAGATTGGCCTGAACTTGCAAAAAAAATTGAGCAACATCCACATGTGACAGGTGCAGCACCTTTCACGCAATTACAGGGGATGTTAACAGCACAAGGGCAAGTGTCTGGCATTATGGTTACAGGCATAGAACCTGAGTATGAAAAGAAGGTTTCTATCATACAAAACCATATGGTAGATGGCAGTATCGATAGCCTAAAAAAGGGTGAATTTGGTATTGTTTTAGGTAAGCAATTAACAGATTCATTAGGCTTAGGTCTAAATGATAACGTGACCCTGGTTTTACCAGAAGCTACGCCATCTCCAGCAGGTGTGGTGCCACGTTTCAAACGCTTTAAAATTGTGGGTATTTTCAGTATTGGCGCAGAAGTTGACTCAATGATGGGCTACATCGCACTCAATGATGCTTCAACACTTTTACGCCTTCCAGATGGCGCTCAAGGCGTACGCATGAAGCTAGATGATATTTTCCAAGCACCGATTGTTTCAAATGAAATAGTGCGTGATTTGCCATCTAATTTTTATGCTTCAGATTGGACATTTACACACGGTAATTTGTTTAGTGCAATTCAAATGGAAAAGGCAATGGTAAGCTTGCTTTTATTCCTTATTGTATTGGTTGCAGCATTTAATATTGTGTCTTCATTGGTGATGGTTGTTACCGATAAAAAATCTGATATTGCTATTTTAAGAACTTTAGGTGCTTCACCTGCCACAATTACTAAAATCTTTATGGTTCAAGGAACAGTTATTGGTGTTATTGGTACTGTTTCTGGTGCAATTCTAGGGATTATTTTAGCAACAAGTATTAGTAGTATTGTGGGATGGATTAGTAGCGTATTTGGCTTAAATCTATTTGATGCATATTTCATTAACTATTTGCCATCTTATTTAAAATTACAAGATGTTGTGGTTATTGTGAGCTTATCTTTAATTTTAAGCTTCTTAGCAACCATTTACCCAGCTTTACGTGCTGCAAAAATTCAACCCGCAGAGGCATTACGTTATGAATAAAGTAGTCCTTGAAGCGAAGAATGTATCGAAGCACTTTACTGATGGTAAAACCACAGTTGAAGTGATCCGTGGTTTAGATTTAAAAGTTGAAGAAGGTCAATTCGTTTCTATTGTTGGTTCAAGTGGTTCAGGTAAAAGTACTTTATTGCATGTGTTAGGAGGCTTAGAGTGCCCAACAGAAGGTATGGTATTTTTAAATGGACAGCGTTTTGATAATTTAGGCGAATCTGAACGTGGTTTTCAGCGAAACTTACATTTAGGTTTTGTTTATCAATTCCATCATTTATTACCTGAATTTACCGCTTTAGAAAATGTTGCAATGCCTTTAATGCTGCGTGATGGTACAAGCTATAAAAAAGTAAAAGAGCAGGCAGAATATTTGTTAGATCGAGTGGGGTTGTCTCATCGTTTAACACATAAGCCGGGTGAACTTTCGGGTGGTGAACGTCAGCGTGTTGCTATGGCGCGTGCATTGGTTGCTAAGCCTGCGGTAATGCTTGCAGATGAACCAACAGGTAACTTAGATCGTAAAACAGCGGTTAAGATTTTCGAATTATTAAGCGATTTACGTAATGAGTTTAATATGGCAATGCTGATTGTGACGCATGATGAAGCACTTGCTCAATCTGCCGATAAAATTTTGCATATGCAAGATGGTGTTTGGGTAAACGAATAATTGTAGAAATACGACAAGTAACCTTGAAGCCCACTTAGGTGGGCTTTATTATTGCGCATAATAATTAAAATACAGCTAATAATAATGATTCAAATGATTTGTGCAGGATGGATATTCGGCATTAGTTTTTTAGGCAAAAATATTGAAAATTACTTACAACTTTCCTCAATCAGTTTTTATCTTTTAATTGCACTTCTTATTTTTTTGTTTGTAGTCCATCTACGAATAAAAGCTATTGTTTTACGTTTATTAAATGCTGTTTTTGCATTTTTTATTGCATGCATTATTGGTCTGAATTATTCGAATGATCAATTAATGGAACGTTTGAAATATCGCGTACAACAAAGCAATGAAGTTGAAATTATTGTTGCTGTTAATTCAATTAACCAGTTAAAGCCAGAAACGATTCAGCAGCAATTGGTTGTACTCAATCAATTTGAAAAAACAGTTCTTTGGAACAGTTCACTTAAAATTGAACAGCATGAACCACTTAAAATAGGACAATATTATCGGCTACAAGGCAAAGCATCGCCTATTCATAGTTATGCAACAGCAGGTGTTTTTGATATTGAGCAATGGTATATCCAGCAAAATTGGATGGGAAATTTTCAGATTAAGCATGTTGAGCTTATATCTGAAGATGAAGTAAAGGCGTTAGGGTATGCATCTTATATAAAGAAAAATAATAGTTTTACAGCAAAATTTAAAAGATGGGTGGAGCTTCAACGTTTAGATATTCGATATTTTATTCAGAAACAACCAATACAACATAAGGGCTTAACGCTTGCACTTTTAACAGGCGATGAAAGCTTTTTGAATAAGCAAATAGAAGAACAATTTCAGCGTTTTGGAATGAGCCATTTACTTGCAATATCTGGCCCGCATGTACTTATTTTTGCTTGTATGATGTGTTGGTTAATGCATCGAATAATTCGTAAATATTGTCCTAAAATTTATTTGAAAATTCCGAAGCAATATTTACTGATTTTTCCATTTTTAAGTTGTGTATTTTTATATTGTGCATATGTAGGATTTGAAATTCCCGCATTAAGGACTTTGCTTGTTACTTTACTTGCGAGTGTGTGGATTTTATTTAAATATCCAATTAAAGCTTTAAGTTTATTGCTTTTAAGTGCTTCGTTATTATTAGTATTCGATCCTTTTAGTATTTTGTCAGCCGCATTTTGGTTGTCCTATGGCGCATGCTTTGTGCTTTTAAGAATCTATCAAACAATACAAGAACAGAACTTCGAACAGCAATCGTTACTACAAAAGAGCATAAGTGCACTTAAAATTTTAGTCGAATCTCAGTGGAAAATATTTATCGCATTATTTCCACTCATGATTATTTTCTTTAAACAAATCGCTTGGATTACACCATTAAGTAACCTTTTTGCAATTCCATTTATTGGTTTGGTTATTGTGCCTTTAGATGTTTTAGCGGGGATGAGTTACTTTTTATTCGAACCATTAAGTCAGCTTTTTTTTCAAATAAATAATCTTTGTATTGGTTTGCTGCTGTTTATGATGGAAAGTATTGATCAAATTTTTCATCCACAATTAATACCTGTTGCTATGAATTTTTGGAGCATGATTTGTATTATTTTATCGCTGATTATTCTATTTTCACCACAGGGGCTTATGCCAAAAGCATGGGCAGGAATTTGTTTATTTCCACTGCTTTGGAGTGACAATAAAAATTATCTATTTGAGCTTTCAGTATTAGATGTAGGGCAAGGGCAATCTATTTTTATTCGTAGTGAAAACAAAACTTTAATGGTAGATACAGGTGGATATTATGATGAAACTAAATTTAGCGTAGGTCAGCAGATTATTCAGCCATTTTTATCTGTAAATGGGGTGAGAACAATAGATTATTTGTTTTTAACACACTTGGATCAAGATCATAGTGGTGCATTTGATTATTTGAAAAACAAGGTGAAATTTGAGCAAGTTTATTCAAATGAGAAAGTAGAAGTATTGCCAAATTCAAAATTTGAATATTGTAAGAAAGGTCAAAACTTTAATATTAATCATCATGTAAAAATTGAAGTTCTTTCGCCTAAAGAAGAACAATTAGATTTGGCAAAATACAATAAAAATGAAAATTCCTGTGTGTTATATGTTCAAGTTTTGAATGCAAAAAAATATCAAAACTATTTACTAATGGGCGATGCAGGCTGGGAAACAGAATATGCAATTTTACAGGATTATCCACATTTAAAAGTAGATGTTCTTGTGCTTGGGCATCACGGTAGTCAACATAGTTCTTCTTATGCTTTTTTAGAAAAACTACAGCCGGAAATTGCGATTGTTTCAGCAGGTTTTAATAACCGTTATGGTCACCCAAGTGAAATTGTAAAAGCACGCTTGAGAGAATTAAATATACCTGTATTAAGTACAATTAATGATGGAACCATCCAGTTTTTACAGCATCAAAATAACGATGTAGAAATTAATAAACAGCGAGATATAAGACTGTGGCTAAAAAGAGATTTTAGTGATTAATCTCGTTATTTCGTACTTTTTCTACCAATGCCAAAGCTTCATCTGTTGAAATGTTATAAACCTTTCTTAATGCAGGGTTTGCACTAAACCGTTTATAGCTCCAATGATAGTTTTCTGGGTTTTTAGTAATTAAGGATTCAATAGCTTTATGAATAATTTCAGTACCTTGTTCTGCATTAAGTGAATAGATTGCAGAATCAATTTCCTCTATAAAAATATCAAATGAACTATTTTCATTTCGAAGTGCGTACATAAATAATGTTGCAGCTTTAGTTTTTTGAATGAGTTTTGCACTTAAATTACTTGAAAACAAAGGGATGCCAAAGTAAGGAACAAGTTCACCTGTATGATCAGGAGAGTGATCGGGTAAAATAACCGTTGTACCACCTTGTTTCAGCGCTCTAAAAATTTGACGTACACCAGACTCATCTGTTGGTACTAATACAGATTGATCTCGACTACGTGCACTACGAACAAAATCATCTGCAGATTTATTTTTAATAGGTTTATACATAATGGTCATTTGGGTGTGTTGAGCAAGCCACGCATTCATGATTTCCCATGTGCCAAAATGCGGCATAACTAAAACTAAACCTTTATTTTCAGCAAGTGCATTATGAAATAAATGTTCATTATGAACTTGGTTAATACGTTTTATATTCTTTTGATTCTCTGCGCCCCAAATATGAAAAAACTCAAAATATGAAATCATTTCATTTTGAATCGCATTTTGACCAATTTTATTTCTTTCAATTTGGCTCAGATGCGGCAATGCAATTGCTAAATTCAAGCGAATAATATGCGCAGTTTTGGTTAACTTAAAAGTGTTTACCAATAAAGCTAAAATTTTTGCTGTAAAACGAGCAACGCTCAAAGGTTGGCGGCTTACAAAATTAATTAAACGTGAAAAATTTGAATTTTTATGAGCCATGGTCTTAGATTTTGTAGAACGCATCAAAGCATGAAAAGATTTCAATTATTATAAGGGAATTTGTGATGTATAAATATAGAACGCGCCATCATTGTATATAATGTTGGCAATATTAATAAATTTTGGAATGTTTTTATGTCGGATTGGCCACCAAAACCACAGGAAGAGAATCAGAAAATTCAGCAACAACCTACGGGTGAGGAATGGAAGTTACTCGAAAAGGTAATTTTGGTGTCTGTTGATGAACAACGCAAAGCACGTCGTTGGGGAATTTTCTTTAAATTTCTAACCTTTGGTTATATTTTTTTACTGTTGGTGATTATGGGGAAAAGCTGTAGTACAAATACTGCGTCTGCGCCAACATCAAAACCACATATTGCAGTTGTTAATATTGTTGGAACAATTGCGGCAGATAAACAAAGTGTGAATAGTAACGATACAATTAAATCATTACGAAAAGCATTTGAAAATACAAATAGTAAAGCGGTTGTTTTGAATATCAACTCGCCCGGTGGTTCTCCTGTTCAGTCAGATGAAATTTGGCAAGAAGTTCAATATCTGAAAAAACAATATAAAGATAAAAAGATCTATGCAGTAATTGGCGATACAGGTGCTTCAGGTGCTTATTATATTGCTTCTGCAGCAGATGAGATTATTGTAAATCCATCAAGTCTTGTGGGTTCAATTGGTGTAATTATGCCAAATTATGGTGTAAATCAATTACTACAAAAACTTGGTGTTGAAGATAGAACCATGACATCTGGTGAGAACAAAGCATTATTGTCGATGACACAACCTGTAGATGCAGCACAAAAAGCGCATGTTCAAGGTGTACTAGATAATGTTCATAATCACTTTATTAATGCTGTAAAAGAAGGTCGTGGTGCGAAATTAAAATCGCAAGATCCTGCAATTTTCTCAGGCTTATTCTGGACAGGTGAGCAGGCAATTCAATTGGGTCTTGCAGATAAAGCAGGTAGTTTGAATACACTAAAACGTGATTTAAAAATTGATACAGCTCTAGACTACACCATTGAGCATAGTCCATTCGATTCCATTTTAGATCGTATGGGAGCTTCTATTGGTGAGGGATTTGCAACTTCTTTGTCTAAGCAAATTCAAACTGAGCAAAGTGCGAAAATTCAATGAAGCCATTAATTCATTTTGCGCACGCGAATGGCGTGCCATCTAAGGTGTATCAAAAAATGTTTGATGCACTGAAAGATGATTACGACATTATTTATGTGCCATTACTTGGGCCAGATAAGCGTTATCCAATTGATAATCACTGGAAAAGTTTAACTCAACAAGTTATTGATAGCATTATTCGTCAAGCAAATGGTCGTAAAGTGATTGGCTTAGGACATTCATTGGGCTCGGTTCTTACTTTTCAGGCAACATTACAACGTCCTGAATTATTTGAACAAGTGATTATGTTGGATCCGCCATTAATTGTCGGTAAAGATGGTTTTGCTTTTCATATTGCAAAGCTACTTAAACTAAAAGCTTTAGATAAAATGTCTCCAGCGGGGCTCTCTAAGCGTCGTCGTGATCATTGGGATTCGCGTGAGCAAGCTGCTGAGTTATTACGTCCGAAAGGTTTTTATCAACATTTCGATGCAGATTGTTTTAATGCCTATATTCAATATGCTTTGAAAGATGATGTGCTTCGTGGTGGTGTTGAACTGACAATTTCACGTGAAGATGAAGTGGAAATATTTCGTACCAATCCATCTTTATGGTGGTTGCCACAAGCAAAACCAAAAGTTCCAGTGCAATTAGTAATTGCGGAAGATGGACCATTCTTAGCACGTAAATTCCCACAAATTACTCAGAAGAAATTTGGTATTCCTTTTAGGATCGAAAAAGGGGGGCATATGTTCCCACTTGAGCGACCTATTGAAGTTGCGCAAATGTTGAAAGATCTCATTAAACAAAATACTTAATTCTTAAAATAAAAAACGCATCCGAGGATGCGTTTTTTTATGATTTTAATTTTTAGAACTTACAAAATTGAACAGGCTCTTTCATTGGATGATTTCTATAAATCACACCATTGGAAGTATGTTCTAACGCTCCTGTGCAAATCCATTCAACAACTTGAGGATAAATAATATGCTCAAGTTCATGTACACGATTTGCAAGCGTAATTTCTGTATCGCTATGCGCTACTTTTACAACGCCTTGAGCCAGTGCTTGACCTGCATCAAGTTCAGCAGTTACATAATGAACTGTACATCCATGAAATACATCACCTGTATTTAATACACGTTTATGCGTATGCATGCCTTTATAATTTGGCAATAAAGAAGGGTGGATGTTGACCATTTTCCCTTCCCAAGACTGCACAAATTTGGCACTTAAAATTCGCATGAAACCAGCAAGAATCACTAAATCAACATTCCAATCTAGAAGTTGTTGATGCATTAGGGCATCAAAAGCTTCACGAGTAGGATACTGTTTATGTTCAATAACTGCTGTTTGAATACCAACTTTTTTTGCTCGTTCTAAAGCATATGCATCAGGCTTGTTAGAAATAACACCAACAATTTGCCCTGATAGATTTGCATCAATCAAGGCTTGAAGGTTGCTACCACTACCTGAAACAAGTACAGCAATTTTAATCATGAGATATCTATTAAGCGAAAATCACACGGATTTTTTCGTCAGCGCCTGCAACTGATTCAGCATTTTCTGCAATGTGACCCATTGCCCATGCTTTTTCACCAAGACTGTTAAGTAATTCAACAGTTTTGTCAGCTTCATTTGCATCTACAACAAGAACCATCCCTACGCCACAGTTAAATGTGCGGTACATTTCGAATTGTTCAACACGACCTTCTTTTTGAAGAAGTTTGAATAATTCTGGCCATTCCCAAGATGACTCATTCACAATTGCTTGTGCGCCATTTGGTAATACGCGTGGAAGGTTACCAGGTAAACCGCCACCAGTAATATGCGCCATTGCGTGAACATCTACGTGTTTAAGAAGTTCAAGAATAGATTTAACGTAAATACGTGTTGGTTCCATTGCAACATCTGCAAGAGGGCGACCATCTACATTTTGAGTAAGGTCTACGTTTTTAACGTCTAAAATTTTACGAAGCAGTGAGTAACCGTTTGAGTGAGCACCAGATGATGCAACACCAACTAAAACGTCGCCCGCTTTAACTTTTGAGCCATCAATAATTTTGCTTTGCTCAACTACACCTACGCAGAAACCTGCAAGATCGTAATCTTCGCCTTCATACATGCCTGGCATTTCAGCAGTTTCACCGCCAACCAATGCACAGCCTGCAAGTTCACAACCAGCACCAATACCAGTTACCACATTTGCAGCAACATCAACATTTAAGTGACCAGTTGCATAGTAGTCAAGGAAGAATAATGGTTCTGCACCACACACGAGAAGATCGTTTACGCACATTGCAACCAAGTCTTGACCAATTGTGTCATGACGGTTCAAATTCAATGCTAAACGTAATTTAGTACCAACACCATCTGTGCCAGATACAAGAACAGGTTCTTCATAACCTTTAGGAATTTTACAAAGTGCGCCAAAGCCACCTAGACCGCCCATTACTTCAGGACGTGCAGTGCGCTTAGCGACAGATTTGATACGATCGACTAAAGCGTCGCCCGCCTCAATGTCGACACCTGCATCTTTGTAGCTTAAACCAGTGTTTGGGGTAGAAGTTGAGTTGCTCATATTGAAGTCTCCGCATTCGCGCGGGGATTATAACCTGAATATACGAAACTCTTATGTTATTTATTCCTTAAAATGTTATCTTTATCGAAATATTTTACTTTTCTATAATGAATATACTGAAAAAAGGCGAGTTCCTATGGTAGATCGCACCTTACGTCGTATTTTTATCCTTGTTGGCATTGCATTACTTCTTTGGGTTCTATATTTATTAAAGCCCGTGCTCATTCCATTTATTGGTGCATTTTTAATTGCATATTTATTTAGCCCATTGGTAGATAAGCTTCATAAAGTTGGCTTACCACGTTGGGCAGCAATTAGTGTGGTGTTTATAGGAATAGGACTCGTTGTGACTTGGGCAATGTGGTACTTAGCTCCGCTGGTTTGGCAACAGTTAATGTATGCAAAATCGAGTATTCCTGCCGGAATTCACTGGGTTAATTATACATTTTTGCCTTGGTCATCAGAAACATTCGATTTGGTGCCAATGGAATTAGATGTAGATCAAATTTCTGCTGCTGTCATGGAATATATCCAAACAAACTATAGTGCAGATAGTCTTCAAAGTGTTATTGCTCGATTAGCCCAGTCTGGATTGAGTTTTATTCAAGTGGGAGGGACGGTTGTTTTAATTCCAATTATCACATTCTATTTCCTATTAGAATGGGACAAAATGCTTGAAAATTTACGCCGTTTAATTCCTCGTCCTTATGAAAAATCGACACTTAAAATAGTAGGTGAATGCCATAATATTTTGGGTGCCTTTGTGAAAGGACAGTTCCTTGTTATGTTCCTTTTAGGCGTGATTTATGCTGTAGGTTTGCAGTTAATTGGCTTGGAAGTTGGTCTGATTATTGGAATGGTTGCAGGACTTGCAAGTATTATTCCTTATTTAGGTTTTGCTGTTGGAATTATTGCCGCAGCAGTTGCAACATTCTTCCAATTTGGTATGGATTGGATGCAGCTCTTACTCGTTGCTATTGTCTTTATGATTGGTCAAGCTGTAGAAGGATATATTCTTCAACCATTTTTATTGGGCGATAAAATTGGTTTATCTCCAGTTGCTGTTGTTTTTGCCGTATTGGCAGGTGCACAGCTCGCAGGTTTCTTAGGGATGCTACTTGCATTACCTGTTGCTGCGGTAATTGTTGTCTTGTTAAAGCATCTTCGAGATTACTACGAACACAGCCAAATGTATCAGCCATTAGTTGCTGTTTCACAAGATGCGCAGACAGATTCTATTCATATAGAAACACAAGAAATTGATGTAGATATAGAACTGAAAAAGCCTCAAGTAAAAGCACTGCATGAGAGTGAAAAATCGGGTAATATTGAAGCTTCAGATAATAAAGATTCTTAAGGATATAATATATTTATGCGTCAATTGCAGCTAGACATTGAACCACAACTTGATGCCCGAATTAGTGATTTTTCGGGTCCGGGTTGGGGGCATGTTGTAGATGCTGTAAGACAATTGCATGCAGGTCTTTTGAATCGATTCTATGTATATGGCGGGGCTGGTACAGGGAAAAGTCACTTGCTTTCTGCCATATGCGACTCTTATTTAGAAATTGGTAAAACTGCAATTCATGTTTCATTGCTTGAACTGTTAGATGCGCCAACAGAAGCAATTACCTCGCTTGATCAATATGACTTAGTTGCTTTAGATGATATTGAAGCCATTAGTGGCGTACCGCATTGGCAACGTGCGGTATTTCATTTAATTAACTATAGTGATGAAATGGGTGGTCAGCTTGTTTTCTCCTCAAGATTTGCCCCAATTGAACTGAAATTAGAACTTCCAGATTTGCAATCACGCTTAACTCAGGCTGTGAGTGTGAAAGTTCCTAGTGGAAGTTTATTTGCAGATCGACTTGCTTTAGTAAATTCAATTTTAGAACGCCGTGGTGTGCATATGGATCAGCAGATAGTTGATCATTTATTGGCACATGGTCCGCATCAAACTTCGGTTTTATTGCAATTGATAGATAAATTAATTCAGCTATTAAAAGGCGAAAAAACTAAATTGAGTGGTTCTAATATTCGTCAAATTTATGCACTCATTGATGAATATGATTCATAGTTCAATTTAGTATTAAAAAATTTAATATTAAAAAAGGTCTCAATTGAGACCTTTTTATTTGCAGCATTTTTAGCAAAACTTTTAATTATTATAAATTGTCTTATATTTTTGAATATATTCGTCACGAATAAGCGCACGATTTTCAGGTTCAGCTTTTTGTAAACGTTGGCTTAATTCTTTACGCTCTTGCGTGCTCATTTTTTGCCAAGCTTCACGCATTTGCTGTTTCTCTGCATCGGGAAGTTGACTAAACCAATCCATGCGTTGTTGTAATGAATTACGGGCAGATTCAGGTAGTTCTTTATTTAAAGATTGGTAGCGCTTAATCAGTGCTTGTTGTTCTTCATCACTCATACTGTCCCAAGTTTCACCAATTTGAGTATCTGCATCTTTAGACAAAATCCAAAAACGATCAAAACCAGCAAAGCTTGTTTGTAAAAAGCCAAGTATGCAAAAGGTAAGAACTAATCTTTTTTTAGCTACCATGTGGAACTTTATCCTCGCCCATCACCATTAACATTTCCAAATCTTCAACCATTTGTGGAGAGAGTTTTGGCGTCACAATTGCCTGACTTTCAGGTTGATTTGAAATGTCTAAAGCATTAGGAATAACAACAAATCCTGTAATTGCTGCTGCTAGGGCATATCCAGACATTTTGAAAAAGCCGTATCTAGATAATTTTTTATCTTGGATTTTTTCCAAAACATGATTCATCACAGCAGGTTTATTTTGATGATGCTGTGCGAGTCCATCAAGTTTAGAAGAAACTTGTTTTAAGAAATCATCTTGTTTCATTCCGATGATCCTCCTTTATATGGATTCATATGTGACAAACTTAAGCGTAAAGCTTGAATTGCACGGTGATAGTGAGTTTTCACACTACCTTCTGTACAACTCATAATTTGTGCAGTGGTTTTAGTATCAAAACCTTCCCATGCTCGAAGCATAAAAGCTTGCTGCTGGCGTGTTGGTAGCTGAGCAATGGCTTCTTGTATTTCTTCGGCGCTAAGTGCTTGATCTAAAAAATCAAAAGGATTGGGCGTACTTTCATCAACAATATCGAGTTGTTCGATATCATCATCGTCTAAGCTAACTTTCTTAAAAAAAGAAAAGGGTTGTGCTCGACGTGCTTCTTTACGGCGCCAATCTTGTAATTTGTTATTTAAAATGGTGTAAAAAAGGGGATACCATTCATCTGTAGTTTTGTCTGAATAGGACTTATGTAAAGAGATAAATGCCTCTTGTACCAAATCCATTGCAATTCCATGATGCCCCTGAGTTGCACTTTCCATCATGACTAAAGCACGTCCTGTAACTTCATTCATGAAGTTTTTTAGACGCAGTTCGGCCGTGCTTTTTAAAGCACTTGGTGTTTCTGTCCGAGACTGTTTGGGTGCTGAGTCCATAGAGATGGAAAATCCTGTCATTGGATCCCCACCATTATTAACAAGTTCATACTCTATATAACGTTGAAAATAATGGTTGGGTTGACATTACAAGTTATTATTTTTCTAGTGTAATCTATTTTTAAACAAGGGCTAGCTTATTTAAAATAAAATAACGATGTTTTTAAAGACGTTGACGAACCATTTCAAAGAAGCAAATAGAACCTGCAATTGCAACGTTTAAAGATTCTTGACCACCTGGTTGTGGAATAGCAACGGCTTCAGCTTTTTCTAAAGCATATTTAGATGCGCCTTGACCTTCATTGCCTAAAATCCACACACATTGTTTTCTTAAGTTTTTGCTATATAAACTTTCAGATTGATGTGAGCTTGTTACATAAACAGGAATGGTGAATTTACTTAAAATATCTTCAAGTTCAACATTTTCATAAGTATTTAATGAAAAATGTGCACCCATACCTGCACGTAAAACACGTGGCGACCAAATAGAAGCAGAACCTTTAGTACAAACAACTTGTTCAATACCTGCCGCTGCAGCAGAACGTAATAATGTGCCTACATTACCTGGGTCTTGAATGTTGTCTAAAATAAGCGTGTCTTCTGCAAAGTTAAGCGCTTCGCGAGATGTAGGTAAATCTACAATTGCAAGACAAGCTAAAGATGTACCTAAAGTGCTTAAATCTTTATATAAAGATTCGCTAAGAACGAAAACATTGCCATCATACAAAGAAACAATTTTTTCCAAATCTGGGTGGCTATACGCAGCTTCAGTTGTAAAAATTGAAGTAATAGAACGCTTTTGCTCTAACCAAGCAAGACTTAAATGTGTGCCTTCAAGTACAGTTTGGCGGTTTTTTTTACGATAAGCGTTTTGTTCAATTAAAGCACGCAAGTGTTTAATTTTTGGATTGTCTTTAGAGTCTAGAAAAAAAGCTGGCATGGGAGATTTTATCCATGAAAGTAAGCATGCGGTTTGCATTACTTACTTTCATTTTTTGAAATTAGTTGTGGTATTGAGTTACAAGATCAACTTCGTTTTTAGAACCAATAATCACTGGAACACGTTGATGAAGATCAGTTGGTTGAATATCTAAAATACGTAAACGACCAGTTGTTGAAGCACCACCAGCTTGTTCCATAAGCATACTCATAGGGTTTGCTTCATACATTAAGCGTAAACGACCTGCTTTTTGAGGATCTTTCGTATCGTATGGATACATAAAAATACCTGTACGGCAAAGAATGCGGTGAATATCACCCACCATACACGCAACCCAACGCATGTTGAAATCTTTTTCGCGAGGACCTGTTTTACCTGCAAGCAATTCGTCGATATAACGTTTTACTGGTGCTTCCCAATGACGTTGGTTTGATGCATTAATTGCATATTCTTTAGTGTCTGCAGCAACTTGAATGTTATCTGAAGTAAGTAGGAATTCTTTAGATTCAGGGTCGAAAGTAAAGAATACTGTACCTGCACCAACAGTTAACGCCATCATTGTAGATGGACCATAAAGTACATAACCTGCAGAAACTTGGTTTACACCTGCTTGCATGAAGTCTTCAGCTTTTGTTACTGCATTTTTAGCAGGCAAAATCGAGAAAATTGTACCTACACACATGTTGATATCAATATTGCTTGAACCATCCAATGGATCGAATAAAACAAGATATTCACCATTTTCTTGAGCAGGAGTGAATTCGTCTAATTCTTCAGAAGCTAAGCCACCAACATGAGGATGTACTTTAAGTGCATCAATTAAATAATCATTCGAAATAACGTCTAATTTCTTTTGTTCTTCGCCTTGCACGTTTTCATTTTGTGCACTACCAAGTACGCCAGCTAAAGCACCCTTTTGTAAAAGCTGATCAATATCTTTACAAGTATTGGCAATTGTTTCAATGACTTGGGAAAGTTCAGGTGTTAAATTACCACTTTGTTTTTGTAAGAATTGGGCTAGGGTGAGGTATGACATTATGGGGAAACTCCGAAAATAGGATTGATAAGATTTATCAAAAACAACATTGCTGGCTATTTTAGAGCAGAACGAGCTAAAAGAAAAATTAAACTACACTATTTGACGTGATTTTGCCCTTGCAACTCTTTTAGAAACTGCTATGTTGTTATAAATGGTTGATAAATATCGGAGAGTTAAAATGACAACTTTAAAATTTGATAAGACTCCAACGCCAAATGAGGCGATTAAGCTTGATGATATTTCAGTAGATAGCGTAAAAGCTGCGTGGAAAGACTATGAAGCGAAACCTGAGTACAAAAAAGTAAATAAACACGATTTAATTGAAGCCATGCAAAGCTCTGAAAAAGATTCGCAACCTTGAATTTATCGTAAATTTGAAGATATAAAAAAGCACCTCAAAAATGAAGTGCTTTTTTATTTTGAAATTTTAATTAAAAAATCAAAAAATTATTTTAAAAGTGGTGGAACAGCTTCGTAGTTAATTTCTACACGACGGTTTTCCTTCCACGCATTTTCATCATGACCTGCATTTACAGGCATTTCTTTACCGTAGCTAACAGCTTCAAGTTGAGTTGGGCTAACACCTGTTGTTACAAGGAAGCTTTCAACCGCTTTTGCACGACGCTCACCAAGTGCCATATTGTATTCACGTGTACCACGTTCATCTGTATGACCTGTAAGTGCAACACGTGAGTTTGCATTTGCCATTAAGAATTGTGCATGTGCTTGAAGTGTTTGATAATCTTGGTTTGTTAATTCGCTGCTGTCATAGTCAAAGTGAACAACACGTTTTGCTAAAAATGCTTTATTTTCAGCAGTTACACCTTTAGATGAAGCACCTGCTAAGTTTTGTGCATTTAATGCTGAATCTTCACTTAAACCTTGAGTGTTAACCGTGCCTGCACCACTTGGGAATTGTGTTGCATCTGTTGTATTTGCAGGTTTACGACTTGCACAGCCTGTCATAACTAAAGCTGTTGCTAATAATGGTAACGCTAAAAATTTAACTGTTTTCATATTATTCATCTCTATAAAAGTAGGTTAGAAATTTTAAAAATTACTTAGGTGCCCAAGCAGGTTCACGAACTTCACCTGTTTCACTTGGTAAATTCATACGGAAACGACCATCTAAAGACATAATAGCGAGCAAGCCACGAGCTCCTTCGCGTGTTGCATAGACCACCATTTGCCCATTAGGCGAGAAGCTTGGAGATTCATCTAAACTTGTAGGCGTTAAGATATTGGTAATGCTAGAGTTCAGGTCTTGAATTGCAACTTTGTAGTTACTTCCGCTAGGACGATGAACCAATGCAAGTTTTTTACCATCGGCACTTAAAGTTCCACGCGCATTAAATGCACCACGGAAGGTAAGACGTTTGGTTGAGCCTGTATCTAAATTGTAGGTATAAATTTGTGCAGATCCACCACGGTCAGAAGTGAAAATAAATGATTTACCATCTGGTGCGTAGCGTGCTTCAGTATCAATTGCGCTGTCATTTGTCATGCGCTTGAGTTCGCGAGTTTGCAAATTCATTTGATAAATTTCAGGGTTGCCGTGCATAGATGCAGTAAACAACATGCTTTGACCATCTGGAGAGAAGCTTGGTGCGCCATTTAAACCACGGAAGCTTGCTAATTTTTCACGCTGACCTGTTGCTAAGTCTTGAACATAAATTGCAGGTCGCTTGGTTTCAAAAGACACATAAGCAATTTTTTTCGCATCGGGTGTCCAAGCAGGCGACAAAATAGGGTCACGAGAGGTGAGGATGGTACGTGGTTGAGCACCATCTGTATCTGCAATTTGCAATGTATAGCGTTCATTTGGTGTAGCAGGGTTACGTAGCACATAAGCAATACGTCCACTAAAGTCACCTTTAATGCCCGTTAATGCTTCATAAATGGTGTCACTAATCATATGTCCTGCTGCACGTAGGCGTGAAGCTGGTACTGTGAGTAACTCATTTAATAGGTACTGTTGCTTTTGAACATCATATAGTTGGTAATGAATTTCATAAGCGCCTTCAGCATTTTGCTTGGTTGTTCCTGTTACAACATAAGGAACTCCAGCACTTTGCCAAGCAGTAGCATTAGGATTATTCATGCTTGCTGTCGCGGGCAAATTTTGAGAAGCACTTGAAAATTTACCAGAACGGTTTAAGTCATTTTCAATAATTGGATAAAGACTAGAATCATTCATGAAAGGAATAATTGCAATTTTGGGAGCTTCTTCTGCTGCTTTTACAATTTCTAAATGCAATTGAGCTTGTGCAGGAATAGAAATTGTTGCGCTTAAAGATGTAAGAATAGCTAGGCAGAGTAGATGTTTACGAGTTTTTTCCATCATTCGTTATTAACTCAAATCAAATGGTTTATTTTGTTTGTTCTACATAATGGCACGATTTCATTTTATTTAAAGTACATGATTATTAAGAACTGTTAAAAGTGTATGAAAACGTCTGAAAAATTAGCAAAAAATAATAAATATTTATGTAATAAAGCCATAGTTCAACTCTATGGCTTTATTTAATGTGAATTAAGACACTATTTAGATGTAAAATTTGAGGTAAATGATCTTGCCTCACGTCGTGCATCTGGGTCTGAAGGCATTGGATATGGCGCAGCAGAACGCACCGCAGCTTCAATACTCGCTTTCATGTCTGGGTCAGACGCATTTACAACAACCGATAGTACCGCACCGCCATTACTTAACGTGACACGTGCAGATGCTTTTTCACCAGCAGAATTTGAAGGTCTTATCCAAGCTCGTGTAATTCTATCGGTAAATTCTTTTATCGCAGATGATGCAATACGTTTTGCTTCAGCCTTTTTAGTTGCTGCTTCTTCAGCGGCTTTTTTTGCAGCTGACGCTTTGGCATCTGCGTCGACTTTGGCTTTCGCATCAGCAGCAGCTTTCGCCTTAGCATCAGCGTCGGCTTTGGCTTTTGCATCGGCAGCAGCTTTCGCCTTAGCATCATTTGCAGCTTTGGCTTTTGCATCGGCAGCCGCTTTCGCCTTAGCATCATTCGCAGCTTTGGCTTTTGCATCCGCAGCGGCTTTAGCTTTAGCGTCATTTGCTGCTTTAGCTTTAGCATCGGCAGCCGCTTTCGCCTTAGCATCATTTGCAGCTTTGGCTTTTGCATCGGCAGCCGCTTTCGCCTTAGCATCATTTGCAGCTTTGGCTTTTGCATCGGCAGCCGCTTTCGCCTTAGCATCATTCGCAGCTTTGGCTTTTGCATCGGCAGCAGCTTTAGCTTTAGCATCATTTTCTGCTTTGGCTTTTGCATCCGCAGCGGCTTTAGCTTTAGCGTCATTTGCAGCTTTAAGTTTTGCATCGGCAGCCGCTTTTTCTTCAGCTTTTTGTAATTCTTGTTTGGCTTTTTGAGTATCTACTGGTGGTGCAGTTGGTATAACAGGAGCATTAACACTTGGTTCAGCTGTCTGGGTAATTTCTTCTTTTAGATTGGTATGCGCAGTTTCTTCAAACTCGGTTACTTCACGAGTTAAATCTTCAGGCTTTATTAAAACAGTTTTGATTTGCTTTGGTGGTTCAGGTGCTTTGCTCATGCCCAAATAAAGCAAGCCTACAATTGCAATAACATGCACACCTAGTGTGAAGCCTATTGCAATTGAATTCTGTTTGAAAGGAGGCTTGTTGAAATCTTTCATAAATTATTTTAAAGGCTCTGTAAGTAAACCTACCTGAGTAAGACCTGCTTCTTGAAGACTGTTCATCAGTGACATTACTTCACCGTATGAACGTGTTTTTTCACCTTCAATCACCACATTAAGTTCTTTATTTTCAGTTTTTGCTGTTTGTTGTGCATCACTTAAAATAGCGGTAAGTTCTGCTAGTGCTAATGGTTGATCTGCTTTTTGATCTTTATATTGTAAGAAATATTGACCATCTTTATCTAAGCTGACAATAGCAGGCGCATCTTTAGATTCCATGGGCGTGCTATTTGCCTCTGGTAAATCGACTTTAATACCGCTTGTGATCATTGGTGCTGTCACCATAAAAATAACTAAAAGTACCAGCATAACGTCAATATATGGCACGACGTTCATGTCACTTTTTAGTGGTTTTTTGATACGCTCGAAACGTCCTGAACGTTGAATCGCCATTATTTTTGATCCTGATTTGAATCTAAAGATTGACGTTGTAATAGAGCAATCATTTCTTCAGCAAATAAAGCACGATCTGAATAAATAGATTCGCCTTTTGCTGTGAAATGGTTAAATGCTAGTACAGCAGGAATTGCGGCAAAAAGACCAATTGCTGTTGCAATAAGAGCTTCTGCAATACCAGGAGCTACAGTCGCAAGTGTCACTTGATCTACATCTGCAAGACCAATAAAGGCATTCATAATGCCCCAAACTGTACCAAATAAACCAATATAAGGTGCAACAGAGCCAATACTCGCAAGCGTACCAATACCTTGTTCTAAATGACCTTGGTCACGGCTTAAGCCTACACGTAAAATACGTTCTGTGCCTTCAATGGTTTGGTTTTGAGATGCATTGCGTTTTTTAAGTTTAAGGAACTCACCTAAACCTTGATAAAAGATATCTTCTAAGCCAACACGTTTAGAGTTGAGCTGAGCATTGTTATAAAGCGTATTTAACTCTGCACCAGACCAAAAGATTTTTTGAAAATGATCATCTTCAGCTTGGGCTTTTTTATAGCTCATATGTAATTTGGCAATTAAGTACCAGCTAAATAAAGATGCTAAAAGAAGCATAAGCATAATTATTTGTACAACTGGACTTGCTTGGAGAATTAAATCAGAAACGTGCAGGGTAGATTCTATTTGTGTTGCCATAATTACATTGAGCCAATTAATTTTTTTTAGTCTTGTTCCAATTCTTTTAGAATTAGTTCACGAATTTCTTCTGGTAGGCGAGTTGGTCGCATATCTGCATTAATACATGCCAATTCTACCTCACCAGATGCAAGCATAATTTCACCACGATAAATATTCTGTTGCAACACAAAAGATGAAGCTTTACAAGAAACAACACTTGCAGTGACTGTAATTAAATCATCCATAAGAATTGGGCGTGAATATTTTAAGCTAATTTTGTGCACAACAAAGTTGTAATCTTTTTGGTGCCAATAATGATCTACACCAGAAGCACGAAGCCATTCTGTACGAGTACGTTCCATAAAGCGAATATGATTTGCGTGGTAAACAATGCCACCAGCATCAGTATCTTCAATATACACACGAATGTTGAATTCGAATTTATTCGCCATTTTGGTATTCCACTTATTTATTTCAAATTGTATAGAGGGGCTTTTACTTCAAATTTTAACTTAATCTATTACGAAAATATTTGATAAAAGCCGTGTTTTGCAGGCTGAGAATTTTATCATAATGGCTTTTTTGTCCTATGGCACAAGGTTTCAAACTTGCACTATTCCTTAAAGGACTATTTCAGTTGAGTTAGACATATTTAAAAGATTCAAAATTTTATGATTTTAATTTTTATTATGATGATGTTTCACGTTCAATTTTTTATTCTAAAGTATACATAGACATTTAAATGGATAAAAAATCCATTAAATAGGAGAGTAATTCACCTTAGGTATTCAAATTTTATTCATAGAAGCTATGTGAAAACCTATTTTACTAAAAAAGGAATCAGTGTCTAATTTATACAAGTTGGCACTGAAGTGGATGCGCTTGGTTTTCACCTTGAAGATATAAGCTATTAGTGTTGTGGTTTACGCCCAATGTATATTCTGCGTTTGGATTGTTTTGAGTTGTCCAACCAAACTGTTTAATTGTATATAAAGCTTTGTGAGATTTTTTTTGAGAAACAGCGTGACCATTCCAGCATTTATTTTGAGTGCATACTTTTACTTTTGAATGGTCTTGAATAGAAACTTTGAAAGAAGAATCTAAAACAGCGCCTGAATGACAAGTTTTATTTTTGCATTTAACTTCATTAATGGTGTTTTTACATTGCCAAGATGATGTATTCGCCCAAAGTAATGTGGGGAAAATACTGACACAAATTACAGTAATTATATTTTTCATAACCGTATCCTATTTTTATTTGAATGCAGTAAGTCATTCATTTTTACTTATTGTTTACTTTGTTCGTTTATTTGTATTTTAGTTTTACTTGCTTTGTGTTTATGATTTTAAGTGTGATTTGAAGCACACTATAGAGAATACCTTTAGATTAAAAAATGATCAAATTGTTTTTTGTAACAAGTCTGAATTATTTTAGGTTTTTGGAAGAATACAGATTTAGTTGTTGTAGGTGATTGATTTTGTTTGTTTGGTTTTGTAGTTTGGCTGTGGGGAAAATAATTTAGAGATAAAAGTGACACAACAAAATACGCAAGCGGTGATTTTACAACAGCCGAATGATCAAAAATTAGTGGTTAAAATCGAACAAGATCCTGATTGGATTTCGATAGGAGCATTGTTTGTTTCATTCCTGGCATTTGTAGTAACTATTTATGTTGTAAAAAAATCTAGTGAAAGTCAGATTAAAAGTAATATTGAGCTTATAAAGAGTCAGGAAAAACTTAGAACATTAGAATTATTTGTTTTACAAAATAAAGTATGGATTGATGAAGTAATTAAAATTAAAGATGAGTTAGATTATTTGATAAATACTTGGAGTGCTACTCTAGTTTTATTAAATTGTAGAGTTAAAAAACATGGAGAAGTTGTTTCTAAAGATATCTTTAAGGAATCAAATGATCAAATTGAAATTATTTTAAAATCTTTAATTAAAATTGAGTCATTAATAATTTATCTAGATATACATGATGATGAATACAGTGAGCTATTTAAAGATTTAAAAGAAAAGATCTTATCTATTATAAATGCATTTAATGAACAGACAGACTGTGAATCGTTAGGGCGTGATTTTTTTAAATTAAATATGAGTTTAATGAATAAGCTTAATCAGGATTTAAAGAAAGTTTTTATTAAGAAAGCAGCCTAAGCTGCTTTTTTATTATTTCTCTTTCGGTTCTGGTGGTGTTAAACCAAACTGTAAATACGCCATATTTGTTGCAATACGACCACGTGCAGTACGCATGACATAACCTTGCTGAATTAAATAAGGCTCAATCACATCTTCAAGCGTACCTGAATCTTCCGCCATAGCTGCAGCTAAAGCTTCAACACCCGCAGGGCCACCATCAAAACGCTCTAGCAACATACTTAAATAACGACGGTCTAAAGTATCTAAACCATCTTTATCTACTTTTAGCATATCTAAAGCAAGTTGCGCCATTTCTTGCGTTACTTCGCCTGTACCTTTTACTTGTGCGTAATCACGAACACGACGTAATAAACGGTTTGCAATACGAGGTGTACCACGCGCACGACGGGCAATTTCTTTTGCACCATCGTCAGTCATTGGCACATCCATCAAGTTTGCAGAACGAGAAACAATGTGTGTTAAATCTTCAACTGAATAAAACTCTAAACGCTGAACAATACCAAAACGGTCACGAAGCGGAGAGGTGAGTAAGCCTGCTCGCGTGGTTGCAGCTACTAAAGTAAATGGCGGTAAATCTAATTTAATAGAACGTGCAGCAGGACCTTCACCAATCATAATGTCGAGTTGGTAATCTTCCATTGCAGGGTAAAGAATTTCTTCAATTACAGGCGAAAGACGGTGAATTTCATCAATAAATAAAACATCACCTTCTTCTAAGTTGGTCAGCATGGCTGCCAAATCGCCTGCACGTTCAAGAACAGGGCCAGAAGTAGACTTTAAGTTACCCCCCATTTCACGGGCAATAATATTGGCAAGAGTGGTTTTACCTAAACCCGGTGGACCAAAAATAAGCGTGTGATCGAGTGCCTCACCACGTCCACGTGCTGCGCCAATGAAAATTTCCATTTGTTCGCGCACAACGGGTTGACCAATATAGTCATCGAGTGAGGTTGGTCGAATGGCACGATCAAAATGATCTTCAGGTTTTTCAGAGCCACTAATAATACGGTCTTGCATATATTCTGAATCTTCTCTAATCGGCTAATTATCTATTCATTGATTTTAATGCAGCACGGATAATTTCGCCTGCTTCTGTGTAATCACCTTTAACAGCATTAATCAGCTTTTGTGCTTCAAGTGGTTTATAACCTAAAGATTGTAATGCGGCTTCAGCTTCTGCAACAGCAGAATTACCTGTAAATTGAATTTGTTCTACGGTTGAGTTAGTTGGCTGATTATTTGTAGACATCGCTTTAAAGCGGTCACGTAATTCAATCATTAAACGTTCAGCGGTTTTTTTACCTACACCCGGAACTTTCACAAGTGTGTTTATATCTTCATGTTCAACCGTGTGAATGAGCATTTCTACACTTAAAGTAGATAAAATTGCGAGTGCCATTTTAGGACCAACGCCATTTACTTTAAGTAATGTACGGAAAATGGTTTTTTCACGTGCATCTAAAAAGCCATAAAGAAGTTGAGCATCTTCACGAACAGTTAAATGCGTCCAAATTGTAGCTTTTTGACCTTTCTGTAATTGGCAAAATGTAGAAAGTGGTGTGTCAATTTCATAACCAATTCCATTTACATTCAGTACAACTGTTGGTGCTTCTAATGCTAAAACTTCACCAATTAAACATCCGATCATCTTTGTTTTCACTTATTTGTAGATTGCTCAATAGTAGAGGTGATTGCTTTTAAAGGCAAAAGTTCCTACTTGTTATTTGCAGATATTCTATCCAAACACGGTTAGGTTTAGAGAATTTCTGTTTTTACATTAAACCTACTTTATTACCTTGTAGCTCTTGGGCTAGGTTATAAGCTTGATGATCTGAAAATTTCGAAATTAAATCGAGCACTTGCATAATATTGTCATAGTGATCATCTGAAAAATGAGTGCCTGCACGCGCCAATATAGTAAACAACCTTTGTTCTTTAAAACTGAGTGTTTTATTTGGCGTAGTTAGAGGAATAAATGCATCTAAAATATGTTGCAAACTTTGGTGTGCAATAATTTCTAAACCTGCTTTTTGTGGATGTTCAAAAATTTTATTTCGCGCCAAGTCTTTTGCTCGATTAATTCCATCTTCAATATCTGGTGAACAATATTGCAATAAACTTCCTGTAAGCTGACCAGCTAAAATTTCACCATGTTTTCGTGCAAAAGCGGTACTTACTTCTTCTACAAGACGCTTCATTACACGACCACGTAAAGCCGCAATTTTTTGTTGCCATGTAGTAGTGCTCATTGCAAGTTCTTCAGGTGTTCCATATTCACCAATTAAGTCTAGGAAAATAGGTTCAACTTCTTCATAAGTCAGCATATTTAAAATAATGCCGTCTTCTAGGTCAATTAAGGCATAGCAAATATCATCTGCAGCTTCTAATAAATAGGTGAGTGGATGACGGCAATAGTGATATTCACCCAATTGAATTAAGCCAAGCTGTTCTGCAATTTGTGCCAATATTTCTTTTTCAGATTGATAGCAACCAAATTTGGCGCGTTTACTTGCAGGAATATTTCCTTGAGATGTAATGGTTTTAGACAGCCATGGATATTTTAAATAAGCACCTAGAGTTGCGTAGGTTAAACGCATGCCACCATCATTGGGGTGATAGTCAATTTTAGTGAGTAGGCGTAAACCTTGTGCATTGCCTTCAAATTGACGAACATCGGCTTCTTGTTCGGGGCTTAAATCTTTTAAGAAATCTGTATGAGATGCATCATCAAACCATTCACGAATGGCATATTCACCTGCATGTCCAAAAGGTGGGTTGCCAATATCATGTGCTAAACAGGCTGCTTGAATAATTGCACCTACATCGGCAGGGCTAATCCAAGGTGGAAGTTCATCTTTTATTTTTTCTGCTGCAAGCATACCCAATGAGCGCCCAATACAAGACACTTCTAAAGAATGCGTTAAGCGTGTGTGAATACCATCGTGCTGAGTGAGTGGGTGTACTTGAGTTTTTCTATTGAGTTGTCTAAAACTTTGCGAAAATATAATGCGGTCATAGTCTTTATGAAAAGGGCTTCGTGCTTGTTCTGTACTTTGTTTTTTGCTACCTAAACGAACTGTTGAAAGTAGGTCTAACCATCTCATTTGAGTCATTGATCGTTATTCGCTCTTGTCTTGCTGATCATCATGCCAAAAAACATACTAAAGCTCTAGAGGTAAACGACATAGCTTGTCTTATTTATTTAAAATTTAGAGCTTGGGATAATTACAAAACTGAACAGCTACAGTGGCTGAATAAAACTAAGATAAACTAAAGATAAATAACCTAAAGAGCCTATTTCATGTTTGTGCCTAAAATTCTAACTGCATGTGTTTTATCTTCAATGTTTGTACTCGGGGGATGTCAATCTATTCAATTGAATCAAGCTAAAACACCAATTGTTGAATCTGCTTCTGTTCAATTAAGTGCTGCCAATATGATGCAGCATTTACAAGCTTTTGAAAAAATTGCAAAAGACAATGGTGGGAACCGTGCTGTAGGTACAAAAGGTGGTTTGGCTTCTGCAAAATATATTATAGATGAAGCTAAAAAAGCAGGTTTACAGGCGCAAATGCTGCCATTTGAAAACCGCGAAAAAGTTGTAGGTCAAAATATTTTTGTAGAAATTGCAGGTCAAACCAATGAGTCAGTGGTATTAATTGGTGCACATTATGATTCTGTAAAAGTGGGACCTGGTATTAACGATAATGCTTCGGGTGTTGCTTTACTTTTAGATTTAATGCATCAGCTAAAAGCAGAAAAAACCAAGCCTAAACATACTATTGTCTTGGCATTTTGGGACTCTGAAGAAACAGGTATTGCAGGTTCACAAGATTACGTGAAAAAGTTGAGCCCAGAACAACTTAAAGGCATTAAGGCGTATATTAATGTAGATATGGTAGGCACAAAAAATCCTGATGTCATGATTGCAGATGCAACTAAGTCTTCTGTAGATGATATGGAAAAAATGCTGAAAGAACGAGGTATGGCAGAAAGTGATTACAAACCACTTTTAGATGGTATGCGCAGTGTTCCAACACATGCAGGTGATATTGCTCTAGAAAATATGTTATCGGCATTTTTTAAAGATAAAGAAGTAACATTGAAAAAAGATGTATCTACTTTAACAGCAAGTGATACTGCACCATTTTTAGGTAAAGTACCTGTTACCTCTATTATTATGTTCAATGAAAAAATGAATGGTGACGAATTAGAATTTGCGCCGTGTTATCACAAAGCATGTGACACAATTGAACAGGTCGATCCAAAATCTTTACAGCTTGCAGGTGATGCAGTTGTGTATTTATTAAAAAATATTCAATAAATCATCTATTTTAAAGAAAGTTTTACGCACTGTTTTCGCTTTGAAGAGAAATCAAAATTCTTACGAAGAATTAAATAATGTGTAGAACTTCCTTTAGAATTATTTAGATACAAGCTTTTTGTTGAGTAAAATCAAAGGACATTCAAAAATTTTATTTGAAAACTAAGAAATTCTTTGAATTTGTTGCAAAATTTCACCTGATAAATATCTATTAGCATCTAGCCGATTTAGCCAATACACAGTAGAATATGCGCTCTCTTCAAGTCACATTGTGGCAAGGTTCAAAAGACCTGCCCGTGGAGCCAAAATCAGCATGTTTATCGTGGCCGGTGCATCAGCACACTCTTCTTTTAAGAAAACGCAACTATTAACACGTCTATCTTCAATTAGTTCTGTTCAATCTATAGAAAGCCAATGGGTTTATCTATTTGACCAAGCGCTGAATGAGCAACAACAGCAATCTGCTTTACAGCTACTAAACGATGGTCAATCTTTTGAACTACGCCAAGCTGCAAGTGATGAAGTTCAAATATTAGTTACACCGCGCGTGGGTACAATTTCTCCGTGGTCTTCTAAAGCGACTGATATTTTTGCCAACTGTAATACGCCAATACACCGCCTTGAACGCGGTGTTTTGTTTACTTTGAAAGGTCTAAAAGACGTTTCTAAAGACGTAATTTTGGCATTACATGATCGCATGACAGAAAGTGTATTCAATAAAATTGAAGATGCTGCTGCATTATTCTCTGAAACTGAACCAAAACCTTTAAACTCAATTGATATTTTGGGTGAAGGTAAAGCAGCTTTAGTTAAAGCAAACTCTGAGTTTGGTTTTGCACTTTCAGATGAAGAAATTGATTATTTAACTGACGCTTTCATTAAAATGGGTCGTAACCCGCATGACATCGAATTGATGATGTTTGCGCAGGCGAACTCTGAGCATTGCCGTCACAAAATCTTTGGTTCTGAATGGACAATTGATGGTGAAAAACAGCCATTATCATTGTTCCAGATGATTAAGAACACTTATAAAGAATCTCCAACAGATGTATTGTCGGCATATAAAGACAACGCTTCTGTAATTGTGGGCTTCGATACTCAGCGTTTCTATCCAAAATTAGATGCTGAATCTGGTCAACATGTTTATAAGTATAAGAGCCAAGCTGCTCATATTCTTATGAAAGTAGAAACACATAACCATCCTACTGCAATTGCACCATTTGCTGGTGCTGCGACAGGTTCGGGCGGTGAAATCCGTGATGAAGGCGCAACAGGTCGTGGTGGTAAGCCAAAAGCTGGTTTAACAGGCTTTACGGTTTCTAACTTAAATATTCCTGGTTTTGAACAACCATGGGAAGAAAACTACGGCAAACCATCTCGTATGGCTTCTCCACTTCAGATCATGATTGATGGTCCTTTAGGTGGTGCAGCATTTAACAACGAATTTGGTCGTCCTGCGTTAAATGGTTACTTCCGTACATTCGAACAAAATGTAAATGGCGATGTAAAAGGCTTCCATAAGCCAATTATGATTGCTGGTGGTTACGGTAACATCCGTCCTGATCATGTAGAAAAAGATGCAATTCAACCAGGCGATTTGTTAATCGTTCTTGGTGGTCCTGCAATGCTGATCGGTTTAGGCGGTGGTGCAGCTTCTTCTGTAGATAGCGGTAAATTGGGTGAAAACCTAGACTTCGCTTCTGTACAACGTGAAAACCCAGAAATGGAACGTCGTTGTCAAGAAGTGATTGATACTTGCTGGCGCATGGAAGATTACAACCCAATCGTGTCTGTGCATGATGTAGGTGCGGGCGGTGTATCAAATGCAATGCCTGAACTTGTAAATGACCATGAATTAGGTGCTGTACTTGATCTTCGTAAGATTCCATCTTTAGAACCTGGCATGTCTCCAATGGAGATTTGGTCAAACGAAGCACAAGAACGTTATGTACTTGCAATTCGTCCATCATCACTTGAATTGTTTGAATCTATTTGTGAACGTGAGCGTTGCCCGTTTGCAGTATTGGGTGAAGCAACAGAAGCACGTCACTTAACAGTTGAAGATCCATTATTTGGTAATAAAGCTGTAGATATGCCTATGCAAGTTATGCTTGGTGGTACACCTCGCATGAGCCGTTCATACGAAACAATTGAACGTAAAGGCGATGACTTTGATGCTGCTAAAGTTACTGATCTTAAAGATGCGATTTACCGCGTTATCAAGAACCCAACAGTTGCATCTAAATCGTTCTTAATCACCATTGGTGACCGTTCTATTACAGGTATGGTTGCACGTGATCAGTTTGTTGGTAAGTGGCAAGTTCCTGTAGCAGACGCTGCTGTTACAACAACAAGCTTAGTGGGTTACACAGGTGAAGCAATGGCAATGGGCGAACGTCCACCAGTTGCATTGTTAAATCCTGCTGCATCTGCTCGTTTATCTGTGGCTGAATCAATCTCTAACATTATGTGTTCTAAGATTGACCAAATTAGCGACATTAAATTGTCTGCGAACTGGATGGCTGCAGCAGGTCAACCGGGTGAAGACCAAGCATTATTCGAAGGCGTAAAAGCCATTGGTATGGAAATGTGTCCTGCTTTGGGTATCGCAATTCCTGTAGGTAAAGATTCTTTATCTATGCGTACCACTTGGAATGATGAAGGCGAAGATAAATCTGTAACATCTCCTATGACAGGTGTAATTACATCATTTGCACCTGTAACAGATGTTCGTAAAACATTAACACCTGAACTTAAAGATATTGAATCTGTACTTGTACGTATCGATTTATCTAAAGGTCAGTTCCGTTTAGGCGGTTCGATTTTAGCTCAAGTTTATAAAGCAATTGGTTCTGTAACTCCAGACGTAGATAGCTTTGACGATTTCAAAGCATTCTTTGCATTGGTGCAAGACTGGAACAACCGTGGTTTGATTAAGGCTTACCATGACATTGGTGATGGTGGTTTAGTTGCGACTGTTGCAGAAATGATGTTTGCTTCACGCTTAGGTGTAGCGCTTGAAGATCAATCAGTTGCATCATTATTTGCAGAAGAAATTGGTGCGGTATTACAAATTTCTAAAGCAGATTGGGCAGCATTAGAAGCAGAAGTTGCAGCCTCTACATTGAAAGATGCCATTGCAGTTGTAGGTACTGTAAACAATACAGATACGTTAACTGTGAATGGTTTAAGCCTTGACCGTGCAGATTTACAAGTTGCTTGGACTGAAGTGTCTTACCAAATCCAACGTTTACGTGACAACGTAAAAACTGCGGAAGAAGAATTTGCTTTAATTACAGATAAATCTCACGCAGGTTTAATTGCAAAACCTACATTTGATTTGAACGAAGAAATTGAAGCACCGTATATCAATTCACGCCGTCCAAACATGATGATTTTACGTGAACAAGGCGTAAACGGTCATGTAGAAATGGCTGCTGCATTCGATAAAGTGGGCTTCAGCACTGTTGACGTTCACATGAGCGACTTACTTGCAGGTCGTATTAGCCTAGATGATTTCGAAGGATTAGTAGCTTGTGGTGGTTTCTCTTACGGTGACGTATTGGGTGCAGGCGGTGGTTGGGCTAAATCTGTATTGTTCAACCCTAAACTTCGTGATCAATTCGAGAATTTCTTCAACCGTGACGAAACGTTCTCTTTAGGTATTTGTAACGGCTGTCAAATGTTGTCACAACTTGCACCACTCATTCCGGGTGCAGATAACTGGCCACGTTTCCACCGCAACGAATCTGAAATGTTTGAAGCTCGTGCTGTAAACGTTCGCGTTGAAAAATCGAATTCAGTATTGTTACAAGGTATGGAAGGTTCGATTTTACCAATCGCTGTTGCACATGGTGAAGGTCGTGTGGTTGCACCTGAATCTAGCATTGCTGCATTAAATGCTGGTAATCAAGTGATCTTGCGTTATGTAGATAGCCAAGGTAACCCAACTCAACATTACCCAATGAACCCGAACGGTTCTCCTGAAGCGATTTCAGGTGTGACATCTACAGATGGTCGTGCAACGATTATGATGCCTCATCCAGAACGTAACTTCCGTGCAGTTCAGCACTCTTGGAAACCTGAAGATTGGGATCAAGATGGTGCTTGGTTACGTATGTTCCGTAATGCACGTAAGTTTATTGGCTAATTTTAATTAAGTTTTTAAAAAGCCACCTTCGGGTGGCTTTTTTTATTTTGTTTCAATTTAAATTTCTTTTTTAATTCTCCCACTGGACTTGGTTTAGATTTTGCTTTTATATGATAGTGAATAAGTATTTGTGTAATTTATGCACATTTTAGTCGCAACATAAAAGAAAGATGGATAATTAAACAATTTCAGTATCAACACTCAGGTATGAGGTGATGTCATGACGAAAACTTTTAAAATTATGGATAATAAGGCTGAGTTTAAGCAAAAAGGTTGGAAATTATTCGGAGCTGTTATTGTTATTCAGACCGTATTACTAAGTGCAAGTTATATATTGAATAGTTTCTAAACTTGGTTGTTAGTTATTATTGAGCAATCATTTTCTTGTTATAGATAGTCTATTTTATTTTTGTAAAACTCAAGACCACCTTTAGGTGGTCTTGAGTTTTTATTTAAATTTCAAGTTGAATTTGTTTCAAAATAGCTTTTAAGGTATTTTCATAATCAAAAGCATTGTTGGTACTATCTTGATAACGCCAAGCGACATAACCATCTGGACGTACTAATACAGCACCCGATTCATGAACTTCAGATTTTGTATTCCAAGTACCATATACATCACGGTAATTTCGTGAACCAATTTGAATGACATCTAAATATGGTAAATTCAATGCTTCAACTGCTTGTTTCCAACCTTTGCCTGAAAGGCCAGTCAGTAAAGTAAAACGTCCATGACCTGTAATATCTAAAGTCGATAGTTTATTTCCATTGGAATCAATTAACCATGTATGAGGTACTTTGGCACCCGGACGTGTTGTTGCTTGTAAGTATAATTGTTCATCTTTTTCAAAGATTTCAGGTTGTGATTCATTAATGATGGCACTTGAACTATAACGTTGGTTTAGTTCAACACCTTGAGCATTAAACTCAAAGTTTTTAATTTCTAGAGCTTTATACAGTTTTTGACGAATTTCTGCACCTTGTTCATTTTCAGCAAAAATACGTTCCATCATCTGTGCTTGGGTGGTAACGCCTTGATCAAAGCCAAAAACTTCTTTTAAATGCTTATAATCAAAACGTGACTGGTTAGCACGCGCTACAATTTGTTTACCTACAGGTGCACGCTCATCCGTATAAGAATCTAATAATGATGTTTGAGCCCACCCTTTAAGAGCATAAGCCAATTTCCAACCTAAGTTAAATGCATCTTGCATACAGGTATTTGAACCTAAACCACTTGATGGTGGATGACGGTGTACGGCATCACCACCACAAAATACTCGACCTTTTGAGTACTCTGTCGCCCAAGTTTGGTTTACATACCAATAAGATAACTTTTGTATTTCTACATCTTGTATTTCTGCACCAACAAAAGCATTAAGACGTGCACGAACTTGTTCCTCTGTAACTTGTGGTTCACCTTTTGAAATATCGAAACCCCAACCCATAATCCATTCATTCCAAGGGGTGATAGCACGTAGTAAGCCCATGCCAAGATCACCAAAGCTCGCTTCAGGATTGACTATCCATTGCAAAATGGCAGGTCGATTTTTTACATACTGCGACAAATCAGCTTTAAACGTCACATATACTGTACCTGCACGTGCCATCACACCTTCAAGCGGGAGTTCAAGCTGTTCAAGCACTTTAGAGCGCGCACCATCCATCCCCACTAAATATTTTGCACGTAAATGAAATTCAGTGTTGGTAATGTGATTTAAAAATGTGGCTGTAACCCCATGTTCATCTTGCTCATGGGATAGATATTCAGTATTAAAGTTAAAAATTGCACCACGTTCACCTGCATTTTTAACCAATAATGCTTCCATTTTAGGTTGTATCAAATCCACTAATGGACAAGGACTTCCTTTAATATAATCGCCGTGACGCTCATCACCTGTGCCCCAAGCACTCATACGTGCAATTTCTTCACCAACTAAACTTGTGGTGATTAAGCTTTCACCCATTTGATCCCAAGGAGTGGCAATTTCTTTGACTTGTTCTTCAATACCTAAATCTCGTAAAACTTCCATCGCACGTTGATTGGTAATATGTGCGCGTGGACTATTAGCTAGCCAACTAAATTGGGTAAATAATTGAACTTTAATGCCATAATTGGCTAAGGCTAAACCTAAGGTTGCACCTGCAGGACCTGTACCAATAATTAGTACATCTGTGTCGTAATGTTGGGGCATCCTAAACTCCTCATTTATAGTAAAAGCACATTTGAAATTGTGCTCAGTTTAGGGAAATGTACTTTAGAGTTGTATGTGTATTGATTTAAACTATACATGCATTGGTATTTTGACTGCATGTTTAAATCATATAGTTATTTGGGAGAGTTAGGCATGGAGTTGCGACATTTACGCTATTTTATGATGGTGGCTCAAGAGCAGAGCTTTACCAAAGCAGCAGCAAAATTATTTACCGCTCAACCTTCGTTAAGTCAGCAAATTAAAGATTTAGAACAAGAAGTAGGTGTTCAATTATTTGAACGTTCAGCACGAAATGTTTTGCTGACCGATGAGGGACATGCATTTTTAACCTATGCTGAAGCAGCTTTAGAAAATGCAAAACAAGCAGTTGCTGCGGCTAGACAAGTTGCACAGGCAAAAAACAATCAAATTCATATTGGGTTTTTAAATGTGGCTGAATTAAAGGTAATGCCAAGTATTTTGCAGCAACTTAAACTGAATATGCCGAATTTAAAAATACATTTACATAGTTTGACTTGTACAGAGCAAATTCAAAAGCTGAAAAATGCAGAATTGGATGTAAGCTTTACACGATACGAATTAAAGCATGAAAATTTTGAAAATATTCAGGTGCTTAAAGAGCAAATTTATTTAGTAGGTGCATCGAGTCTGCATCCGTCTGATCGTGAGTTAAAATTACAAGAATTGAAAAATCATACCATTATTATGTGTGAACAAAATTCCTCTCCAGTTTTTTATGATGCATTGAATGCATTGATTGTTTTTGATCAGCTACGACACGATCAAATACTTTGGGTAACAAATGTGATGCAGCATTTAAACCTCATTAATATGGGAATGGGATTGAGTTTTGTTCCCGAATATTTATTGAAATTTTTAAATGATACTGTGAAAATTATTCCAACTGATATTTCTTTACCCCAATTGGGTTTATATGCTAGTTATTCACGGTCATCAAATAATGTTGCATTAAATATGCTTCATCGTGCCTTAACAAAAGTCGAAGAGTAAAAGGTGGTAAAGAAAATATGATGTTCAAACTGATTTATTTTGTTCCAGAATCTCACCTTGAATCTACCAAACTTGCTATTTTCGAAGCAGGGGCAGGTGGTTTAGGTAACTACGAACATTGTGCTTGGCAAGTGCTAGGAGCAGGGCAATTTAAACCCGTAAAATGTGCAAATCCGTTTATTGGTGAACTTAATAAGTTGGAACAATTACTTGAATGGCGAGTAGAAACCATTGTGCCTGAAGAAAAAGCATCTGCGGTAGCTAAGGCCCTAAAAGCAAGCCATCCCTACGAAGAGCCTGCCTTTGAATTTTTACAAATTATAGAAATAAATTAGTTTTATTCAGTATCTATTTTTAGCTTAAATTTCTTTTGAATGTAGTTGTATAAAGGTCCGACTGTACTCATTACACCAATCATTCTAACCACATGAAATGCAGTTACCATTGGTACGCCTAAATGTAAAATTTTGGCAGTAAGTGTCATTTCTGCAACACCGCCTGGCGCTAAACCTAAAATTAAAGTAGGTAATGGAATATCTACAAAAAACAATAAAACATAGGCGCATATAAAGGCGAATAAAATACTTAATACATTGGCAAAAGCGACAACAGACATATAACGTGGTGCAGTTCTGAAAAAACTCTGACTAAATTTATTGCCCAATGACCATCCTAAAAATACCTGACCTAAATGCAAAATTGATGGTGGAATAGAAGATAATTGAATGCTATTGGCAGTTAAAAGAACAGCAACAAGTAAGGGGCCAAAAGTCCAAGGGTTTGGAAGTTTAAACTTTTTGAAAATAAAACAGCCCAATAAACATAAGGCAAATAGAATAAGAAAATTGAACCAATTTACAGGAATGCTTGAAATAGCAGATGTATTTGTACCGTGCCATCCCATAAATTTATAAAAAAATGGAATAAACACAACAACGAGCATTACACGTAAAGCATGTGCAGAAGCAACTTTATCTACACGTGCGGAATATTGCTCTGCTAAGTTAGACATTTCATTTGCACCACCCACAGCAGATGCAAACCAAGCTGTTTTAAAGTCTATATTTCCCCATTTATAAATAATACATGCGCTAAGTGCACCTAAAAACAAGGCAAAAACTAAACCCGAAATAAGTACTGCCCAGTGGCTTAAAACCACATGAATCATTTCTGGTGTGAAGTATAAACCTAAAGATAAACCAATAATGAGTAAACCAATTTGACGTGCAGATTTATGACACTCGATAGGTGCATTATTGATTTTTAAAAGTGCAGTTACAAATAAAGGGCCAAGGAGCCAAGGAATAGGCAAGTTGAGTTGTTGTGCTATAAATGCACCACAAAGGGCAAAACAAAAACTATAGAAATATTTGAAATAAAGCATGTAGTTTTTATACGCAGTTTAAAGAGGAGTATCAACATACAGTCTGTATATTGATACTCATTTTTAATTAAGCTGAAGTCGCGTTACGACGGTTACGGAAATAGCGGAATAATGGTAATACAATCATTAAACCCGCAAGAATCCAAAGTACTTTTGTAATAGATCCGTTGAATAAAATAGACAGATCACCATGAGAAATAGAAAGTGCACGTCTTAAGCTAGATTCCATGAGTTCGCCAAGTACGAAACCTAGAATTAAAGCAGAAAGTGGGAAGTTCATTTTTCTTAAGAAGTAACCGAAAATACCTAATACCACCATTAATACAAGGTCGAATACTGTGCTGTGAATGGCGTAAACACCAACAAAGCTAACCGTTGCAATAGCAGGAATTAAAATATAATTTGGAATAGTAAGAAGTTTTGCAAAGAAGCCAACCAATGGAATGTTCATAACTAAAAGAATGACGTTACCAATAAATAGCGATGCAATTAAGCCCCACACAATAGTAGGCTGTTCTGTGAAAAGTTGAGGGCCCGGTGTAATGTTATAGAGCGTTAAAGCACCTAACATAACGGCAGTTGTACCAGAACCCGGAACACCTAAAGTTAACATTGGAACAAATGAACCACATGCAGATGCATTGTTTGCCGCTTCTGGTGCAGCAATACCACGTAAGTCACCTTCACCAAATTTATTGTCTTTTCCTGCAAGTTTACGTTCGCTTGTATATGCCATAGCACTTGCAATAGTTGCACCTGCGCCCGGTAAAATACCAACAATAAAACCTAAGAATGAAGAGCGAATAACAGAGCCTAAAGAGAACATGAATTCTTTAAAGTTGAATAGTGTACGCTTACCTTGGCTTAATGCTTTTTGTCCCATTGTGGTTTGTTCAAGCATAATGAGTATTTCACTAATACTGAAGAAACCAATCACAATGGTGGTAAATTGAATACCATCACTTAGGTTTACAGAGTCGAATGTAAAACGATAAACACCTGTTACCGCATCTACGCCAACAGTTGCCAAACCAAGTCCAATAAGTGCAGATACACCTGTTTTTACAGGTTGGTCGCTAATAAGACCACTTAAGCACGTTAATGCAAATACCATAAGCACAAAGTATTCGGCAGGGCCAAAGACAATTGCCCATTTTGCTAAAAGCGGTGCAAATAAAACAATACCAATAGTTGCAACCATACTTCCAATAAATGAACTTGCAGCAGATAAAGAAAGTGCAATTCCTGCTTTGCCTTGTTTGGCAAGTGGGTATCCATCTAAGGTGGACATAATGGCGGCAGCATCACCAGGGACATTAATAAGAATGGCGGAAATACGGCCACCATATTCACAGCCCAAGTAAACAGCAGCAAGTAAAATTAAAGCACTTTCAGGCGGTAAACCTAATGCAAAAGCAAAAGGTAAAAGCAGTGCAACACCGTTAATAGGACCTAAACCAGGAAGTAGACCTACAATTGTGCCAATGAAAGCACCAATTAAAGCAATGAGTAAGTTTTGTGGTTGTAAGGCAATTTCAAATCCGTGTGCAAGGTACGCTAAAGTATCCATTTATTATTATCTCACTTGCTGAAAAAGAAGCCTAAAGGCAAAGGAACATCTAAACCATAATCGAACATGAGGTAGCAAAAAACACTCATTGAAATTGCACTAATGAGAGATGCTTTAATATTTCCGCCAAATAACACACCAATTGCAAAGCACATGATGGTTGTCGCTAAAATGAAACCTAAAAATTCGAAGGTAAATGCATAAATAAAAAAGAATAAAAGTGTGAGGCAAACTTTTTTTAAAACCAATGGATTTAAGAAGCCTGTATCGACTTTATCTGAAAAACGTTTTGGTCTAAAAACTAAATAAACACAGCTAATCAAAAGAAGTGAAAGTAAAAGTACAGGGTAGGGTCTTGGACCAAGTGGATCGTATGCAATTGGGGCAACATGTCCCCAAGCAACAAATATCAATATGAAAGATGCAATACCGATACTGCTTATAAAAATTCTCTCAAAAAGCATAATGATATTTCCTTATGAAAGAGAGTAAGTTTGTCCATTTTTAATTTTCACTTACTCTCAAGGTTTTTTATTGTTAGTTACTTACTTACCAATCAGTTCGTATTCTTTTGAAAGCTCACGTAATTGATTTGTTTGGTTATAAACATATTGAGTTAACTCATCACCAGTTAACGTTAATGGTAATAAATCATATTGTTGACGAATTGCTTCAAACTTTCCATCTTTCGCCATTGCATCAAATGAAGCTTTCCACCAATTGAATGCTTCATCACTTACTTTTGGTCCCATGTAATAACCACGAATAACAGGCCATTCAATATCAAAACCTTGTTCTTTAGCGGTTGGAATAGATGATAAATTACCTGGTAGACGATCTTTAGAGAAGACTGCTAATACACGCATTTTGCCTGCTTTCATGTGTGGAACAATTTCTGCAACACCTGCACTAACAACTTGAATATGGTCACCAAGTACAGCAGTTACAGCTTCGCCACCACCTTCAAGTGCAATATAGGTCATATTTTTAGGGTCAATTCCTGCAACTTTTGCAAGCATCGCCGTTTGCATCCAGTCTTGACCACCCACACTACCACCTGCACCAAAACTTACAGCTTGAGGATTCTTTTTCAAAGCATCAACAAGGTCATTCAGGTTTTTATAAGGAGAGTCTTCTTTTACAGCAACCATGCCGTAATCTGTACCAACAACAGAGAGCCAACGAACATCTTTTTCTGTGTATTTACCAAATTTACCTTGCGCAATATTTAGTAAAGAACCAGTAGAGAAAGCAACAATTGCATTATCGTTAGCAGGATCATTTGCAACAATTTTGTTATATGCAACAGCACCTACGCCACCAGGCATATAAGTAACACGCATGGGTGCTTTTAATAAATCTGTATTTTTTAATCCATTTTGAGCGAGTTTACAGGTTAAATCGAAACCACCACCTGGTTTAGCAGGTGCAATACATTCGGGGCGATTAGGTTCTCCTGATGCAACTTTATCTTTATTACAACCAACGAGTGTTAGTCCAATTGTTAGAACTGAACCCGTGATGAATAGTGACTTTTTAATCATTTTTGTGATACTCCATTTTTTATAATATTCCATGAATTGCCGAATTGACCTGCTAAATATTCAGGAGGAAATTCTTATAGCAGATTTATGATTACATGAAGTGTTTGGAATTTGCACATATATATTTATTATAAATTGTTAATATCCTTGAATATCTTTAGTAAATTTACATAGGGTTACATAAGCGGCGCGGGTTGTAGGACAAAAAATAAGTGAAAAATAAACTTTATATTTGTTTTAATTTTAATCAGAAGTGGTTTTGACTTGAGTGAATAAATTTAATCTAGAAAACCCCATTATTTTCTAGAAAAATGAAAAATCATTTAAAATAGTTAAGTTAAATTGAGCATAAAAAAAGACCCATATTTTTTTAATATAGGTCTTTAAATTTAGACTTTTTGAATAAACAGACTTCTGTCAAAACGATATTGCGGGAAGAAGACGCCATCCTCCGCACGTTCACCAGCGCCAATAACCATAATAGGATATTGCTGATGGTTTAGTTTTAGTATTTTAGCAACTAAAGGCTCATCGAAGCCTTCCATCATACAACTGTCAAAACCATAAGCACGTAAAGCAAGAACTAAGTTTTCACAAGCTAAAGCGGTTGTTTTAGTTGCCCAAAGTTTTGCATCATCTGTACTAAATGCTGTAACAGGTAATTGTTTGTCTAAGGTACGTACTAATTTGAAAGCCACTTTCTTAAAGTTACCTAGTGAGTTAAAGTAACCAGTCTTATAGTTGTAGGGAATAAACGTGTAATATTTTTTCACCATTGCAGGAACTTCAGGCAATGGGAACTCGTTAATATTACGTTTTGCCATTTCATCTATACGGTCTGTACGTGCAACACAAACAATAAGTTCAGATGCAGTTTTTGCAGCAAGTTGCCCCAAACATGCTTTAACAATTTGCTTTTTCTTTGCTGCGTCTTGAACAACGTAAAATGTCCAAGGTTGTAAGTTCGATGAGTTTGGTGCAAGTAAAGCTAAATCTAAACATGCATTTAATACATCTTCAGGAATTGGCTTGTCTGTAAATTTACGCACAGAACGTCGACTTTCTACAACTTTACGGAAGTTATCAACATCAATATCTTGTGGGGCAGCTTCGTAATAGCGTTTCTTTTCAGTATTAGACATAAGTTTTAAACATCACTAAACAAAAAATGCACCTCAAGCATAAACCTTTGGTGCATGAAAAAATTAATTAAATTGCGAAAAATCTGGTTTGCGCTTTTGCATAAATGCAGCAACAGCCTCTTTCATTTCAGGTGATGAAACACGTTGCATGAAAATTTCAGCTTCATGGTCAATACAATCTACAATTTCTTCTAAATTATGTTTCATAAGAGCTTTTGTTTGACGCAAAGAAGCTAATGGTAATGCTGCTAATGTTTGCGCTTGCTTTTGAGCTGTTGCATAAACATCTTCTTCAATACTATTCACAATGCCTGCATTTACTGCTTTTTCGCTATTAAATTTTTGCGCTGTAAACAATAATTCGGCAGCTTTATGATAGCCCGCTTGTTGAATCAGTAATTTACTTGAAGCGCCTTCAGGCGATAAACCTAAGCTTACAAAAGGAATTTGGAATAGGGCAGTATTATCGCTATAAACAAGGTCTGCATGTAAAAGGATAGTCACACCAATACCAATAGCTACACCACGAACAGCAGCAATTAAAGGTTTAGAAAAACGAGCAGCAGATTTTAATACTACAAAAGGAGGAGCATCGCCTGCTTTACCTTGTAGTGGAGATTGAATAAATCTCATAAAATCTTGCATGTCGTTGCCAGCGCTAAAGTCGGCATCTTGACCACGTAAAACAACAACACGAACAGCATTATCTAAATCTGCTTGATCTAAAGCTTCGGCAATTTTTAAATATAATTCGCCGTAAACAGCATTCTTTGCTTCTGGGCGGTTAATGGCTAAAGTCAGTACACCATTTTCTAAAGTGGCATTTAAATGTTGATGAGGCTGTTGAATACAACTGAGTGTCATCGTACTATCCTTGCTTTAAACTCAATTTAATTTTATCGCTCATTATGTCGCATATTTTAAATATGGACACAACTCATGAGTCATAAAAAGTCAGATCTGCTATGAATTATAAATTTGATTATCTCGTTTTTATTGGTCGATTTCAGCCTTTTCATTTGGCGCACATGGAAACCATTAAAATTGCATTAGAACACAGTCAAAACGTGGTTTTGGCGTTGGGTTCGGCACAAAATGAACGAAATATTAAAAACCCTTTTTTAGCAACTGAACGTGAAAAAATGATTTTGTCTAACTTTTCGGAGGTAGATCAAAAGCGCATTAAATTTGTTCATGTTATTGATGTTTATAATGATGAAAAGTGGCAGAAATTAGTTAAATCTTTAGTTGCAGATGTGATTGGCGAACATTCAAAAGTTGGACTCATTGGGCACTTTAAAGATGATTCATCTTATTACTTAAAGTTTTTCCCTGAATGGGAGATGGTTGAGCTTGAAAGTTTAGAAGGTTCAATGTCTGCAACACCTGTACGAGAAGCGTATTATCGTGGGGAAATTCAACAAGATGCATTTCCTGAAGGCACAATTCAATTTTTAGAACAATTTCAAAAAACTAAAATTTATGAAAAATTAGCACAGAAATTTGGCACACAAGATAAATCGAATATTACCGAATAACTTTTAAATACCCTTTAAAAGTTATCTGAATTGATGGCTTTTTTAGTTTTGAATCATAATATTTTGCGCTTGTTGTACCAAAACATGAGTTAAAATTTTTAATGGTTCAGACTGTTGTTTCCAATGGTGCCAATACAAATTAACATCCGTTTCTGCACTTGGAATAAGGTTAATGAGTTTACCTTGCTTTAATTCATTTTGTATTTGTATTTCGGGCACCATTCCAAAGCCTAAACCCAAAGAAATTGCTTCTGAAAATGCAGCAGCAGAAGGAATAAAATGATAAGGATAACTTTGCATATTTAAGCCAAATAATTTCACAATAACATCTGAATGTAATTGGTCTTTATCATTAAAAATAACAGCAGGTGCATGTCTTAAACTTTCACGAGTTACACCATTTTTAAACCATATGCGTTGAAATTCTGGCGTTGCGACCATTAAATATCGCATTGCACCAAGCTTATGCGTAATACAACCCTTCATATTACTTGCTTCAGAACTAATACATGCATTCACAACGCCTGTTTCCATCAGTTGATGTGTTTGTGATTGATCATCAATCATAAGGTTGATGGTAATTTTTTCTTGTATTAAGGTGGGTTGAATAGTAGCTAATAGCCATGTTTCAAGTGAATCTGCATTGGTTGCAATATTCAGTTTATAAAAGGATGAATCTTCAGATTTGCCCTTGAGTTGTTGTAATAAATTTTGCTCCATGAGGCGTTGATGTTGTAAATGCTCAAGCAAAGTTTGACCCATTGCGGTTACTCGACAAGGGCGCTCTCTTAAAATAAGTGTATGACCCAGTTGTTTTTCTAAGCTTTGAACACGTAGCGTGACAGCGGAGGCGGTAATGTGTAAGCGGATTGCAGCTTGTTCAAAACTTCCTGTTTCAACTACAGCTAAAAAAGCTTCACAAGATTTGTGTGGGAGCATTACTAATCCTTAAAAATATTTAGTTATGTTGATATTTTCTTAATAATACTTAATTTTAAAAAAATTACGAGATAATCCGTCGCATATTAAAATGACGGTGAACAAAATGCTAAGTACAGCTCTTCAAGGATTTTTAGTCAGCATTGGATTGATTATTGCAATTGGTGCGCAAAATGCATTTGTGTTGAAGCAAGGTTTAAAACGAGAACATATTTTTTGGATTTGCTTAATTTGTGCAATGTCAGACGCCATTTTGATTTTTTCAGGTGTTTTTGGTTTTGGGCAAGTTGTTCAAAGTCATACGGGTTGGGTAGATATTGCAAAATACGCAGGTGCAATTTTTCTATTTTTATACGGTTTACAGCATTTTTATCAAGCTTTTGTTAAAAAGCATAGCTTAGAAGCGGGCGGTAAAGATGAATCTAGTTTACTTCGTGTTTTGCTCATTTGTTTAGCATTTACATGGTTAAACCCGCATGTGTATTTGGATACAGTCATTTTAATTGGTGCGATTTCTACACAAATTAATGGTGATAAAACACATTTTGCAGTCGGGGCGAGTTTAGCTTCATTTATATTCTTTTTTAGTTTGGGTTATGGGGCGAAATTTTTACAGCCATTGTTTAAAGATTATAGAGCTTGGAAAGTTTTAGATGTGTGCGTTGGTTTCTTGATGTGGGGAATTGCGTATTCGTTGGTTTTTTAAATAAAAAAGCAGGATCATTGAGTTATCCTGCTTTTTTATTTAAAAGGGTGATTTTATTAACCCTGAAGCGCTTTTAAGTCTTCCAAAACTTGTTCAGCATGACCTGCTGCTTTCACTTTACGGTATTCCTTAACCAATTTACCGTTATGGAAAATAAAAGTAGAACGTTCAATGCCCATAACTTTTTTGCCGTACATATTCTTTTCTTTAATTACATCAAAATGTTGGCAAAGTGCTTCTTCTTTATCGCTAATTAAATTAATCGTTAGATTTTGCTTTTCTGTGAAGTTTTGGTGTGCTTTAACAGAATCACGAGAAACACCAAAAATCGTGGTATTTAAAGCATCAAATTCATCTTTCAAGCAAGAAAAACCAACGGCTTGCGTAGTACAACCTGGAGTAGAATCTTTAGGATAAAAATAAACAATTAACCATTCTGTAGGCACTTCAGTTAAATTAATTTCACCCGTAGTTGTAGGGAGAACTTGATTAAGCAAACTTAATTGAGATGACATATGAATACTCTAAAATTCTGAATTATGGTAATGATCATACTGAATGTAGCTTAAATTTGGTAAGACTTTTCAGATAATTTTTATTCTAAAATATTTTATTTAGACATTAAAAAAGCCACATGATGTGGCTTTTTTAGCATAACTTATTTCTGTTGTTGTAACTTAGCAAGTTTAGCTTCTAAAGCTGTACCTAAGCATGCTTTAATTTTTGGTTGCTCAGTTTTCGCGAAACCTTGCATCGCTGTTGCAAAGCGTTTTTGATCTTTCGCATTTTGGGCACCTTGAAGTTCCCATTGTAGCGATTGAGACATACGACCTTGAGATTCAACATTACATTTACAAAGCTTATTCACTTCTTCTTTGCTTAATGCTTTTAAAGCGCCAGCTTTAGTTTGTTCATCTACACAAACACCAATTAAACCTTGTTTGATGTTATTACTTTTATAAGCAGCAGCCATTTTTGCTTGTTGATCTGCTGCTGGAGCTGCGAAGCTAGCAGCTGAGAAAAGTGCAGAAATAGCAAGAACACTTGAAAGAAAAATCTTTGATTTCATAAGGTTAGAATTCCTATTAAGCTGGAATATAACGAGTTGGATCTGTAATGCCTGCTTCTACAAAACCTTGTTTGCGTAAACGGCAGCTATCACATACACCACAAGCTCGTCCTTGGTCATCTGCTTGGTAGCAAGATACGGTTTGGCTATAGTCTACGCCATGCTCTACACCTAATCTAATAATATTTGCTTTAGATAGGTTTAAAAGCGGTGTTTCAAATTTAAGCGGTTTGCCTTCTACGCCTACCTTTGTAGCAAGGCGAGCCATATTCGCAAAAGCTTCAATGAACTCAGGACGGCAGTCTGGGTAACCTGAATAATCTACAGCATTAATACCAATAACAATTGCTTCTGCTTCAAACACTTCCGCTGCCGCTAAAGCATAAGAAAGGAAAATCGTGTTGCGTGCAGGAACGTAAGTAATTGGAATGCCTTCTTGTTCATGATCAGGCACAGAAATATTATGGTCTGTAAGCGCAGAACCACCTAAATTCCCTAGGTCGATATTAATAATACGATGTTCTACACCTGCGCGTTCAGTTAATGCTTGAGCAGCAACTAATTCTGTCGTTGAACGTTGACCATACATGAAGCTTAGTGCGATACATTCATAGCGAGCTTGAGCCCAAGCTAAACATGTTGTTGAATCTAAACCACCTGACAACAATACAATCGCACGAGGGCGCATATTAAATCTCCAAAAAAATAAATTAGTTTCAGATTTCTTCTATAAAATTCTTTAACTTATTCCACTGAATAAGCATGGAAAAAAGAATACAAACTTTATGAAAAAAGTCTATTAACGACCAGTTTCGTCATTCCAAAGTAGTTTATGCAACTGTAATTGGAAACGAACAGGGAGATGGTCTTCTAAAATCCATTGTGCTAAATCACGTGCAAGTTGAGGTAAGCGAACAGCACCTTTTTCTACTGCAAAAGCAGGGGAAAACCAAACAGTACTCACTTTTTCGTTTAGTTTATATTGTTCAACTTGTTGTTTAGACCATTCATAATCTTCACGGTTACAAATCACAAATTTAATTTGGTCATGTTGAGTTAAGTGATCTAAATTTGAAAGCAAGTTTCGTGCAACTTCACCTGAAGTTGGTGTTTTTAAATCTAAAACTTTAGATACACGTGGGTCAACTTTAGAAACGTCTAAAGCACCACTTGTTTCTAAAGAGACTTCACAGCCTAAATCTGCCAAGCGTTGCATTAATGGCAGCGCATTTGGTTGTGCCAGTGGTTCGCCACCAGTTACACAAATATACGGTGTTTTAAAATCTAATGTTGTTTGAATAATTTCATCTAAAGATTGGCGCTCACCACCTTCAAATGAATACGTTGTATCACAATAAGTACAACGTAAAGGGCAACCTGTTAAGCGAATAAATACAGTTGGCAAACCTGCTGCATTTGCTTCACCTTGTAATGAATAAAAAATCTCCGTAATGCGTAACCCCGCAGACGGATCAGAAACAGGAATAGCGGAAGATCGGAGAGTAGTCATAACAAAATTAACCAAGGAAGATGTAGCACTATAAAAATAAAAATCCCTACGATCATGTCTGATCGTAGAGACGAGGAACAGTTAAAGTTCCGCAATCTATTTAATGAAGAAGATTAATCTTCACGTAATAAGTCATTCAAGCTAGTTTTTGCACGAGTTTTCGCATCTACTTTTTTCACAATAATTGCAGCGTATAAGCTGTAAGTACCGCATTTAGATGGAAGGCTACCAGAAACAACAACAGAACCCGCAGGAACACGTCCGTAATGAACTTCACCTGTTGCACGGTCATAAATCTTAGTCGATTGACCAATGAACACGCCCATTGAAATTACAGAACCTTCTTCAACAATTACGCCTTCAACAATTTCAGAACGCGCACCGATGAAACAGTTATCTTCAATAATAGTAGGGTTCGCTTGAAGCGGTTCAAGAACACCACCAATACCAACACCGCCAGACAAGTGAACGTTTTTACCAATTTGAGCGCAAGAACCAACAGTTGCCCATGTATCTACCATTGTGCCTTCATCAACATAAGCACCGATGTTTACGTAAGATGGCATAAGTACAACATTTTTAGCTTGGAAAGAACCTTTACGAGCAACAGCAGGAGGTACTACGCGTACACCAGCAGCTTTAAATTGCTCTTCAGTCCAATCGCCAAATTTAGTATCAACTTTATCATAGAAGCGAAGATCACAAGCTTCCATTGGTTTGTTGTCATTCAATTTAAAAGATAATAATACTGCTTTTTTAATCCATTGATGAACAACCCATTCACCATCGATTTTTTCAGCGACACGTAAAGAGCCGTTATCTAAACCAGCAATAACTTCTTCAACAGCTTGACGAATTTCAGTAGAGCAATCCGTTGCTGTAAAATTGGCACGGTCTTCAAACGCTTGTTCAATGATAGTTGAAAGCTGAGACATGATCTTCGTTCCAGAAAAAAATTTTCAAAGATTTTACACTAAATTGATCAAGAAAATGTTTTAAAACAGTATTCGCTTTGAATTTATTCGTAAGTTTTTTATTTTTTAGAGGTATAAAACAGAATAAGGTTCGATGCTCTATATTTCTTCATAATTGTACGAAAAAGTATACTAATCATGTAAATGGAAACAAAAAACAAGCAAAAGGTGATCAAAAAATAGCTTTTTATAATCTATAGTAAATTTGTTGGTTATTCACATGAATCCAGATTTAAGACAATTTTGCACTTAATGGAGTATTAAATGAAATATTTAAAAACAGCTTTAGTTGCATCGGTTTTAACAACGGCAGCAGGTACTACAATGGCTGACGGTGCAGTAATTAAAGATGGTTATGTTTTCGAACAGAATAAATTAATTCCAACGGGTGCGCGTGCTGAAGTTGGTACAACGGGCTACGGTGGAGCAATTCAGTGGACTGCAAGCCCTTATGTAGGTCTTTCGCTGGGTTATAACGGTGGTAATATTTCTTGGCGTGATGATTTATCCGTAAACGGCACTAAATATGATGTCGATATGGACAATAATAACGTTTACTTAAATGCGGAAATTCGTCCTTGGGGCACAAGCGATAATCGTTGGGCTCAAGGTACATACTTTGCGGCAGGTGTAGCATACTTAGATAATGACTATGATTTATCTCAGCGTTCTAAAGATGGTAATGTGAAACTCAATGGAACAAACTATAGTTACAATGGTGAGCTACGTGGTCAAATGAACTATAAAAACAATATCGCACCTTATGTAGGTGTTGGTATTGCACCTAAATTTGGTAAAAACTGGGGTGTATTTGGTGAAATTGGTGCTTACTACACTGGGAATCCAACAGTTAATCTAGATGCAGACGGTACTTTTATTAATGCAAATGGTGGTAGTGCTGAAGCAGATTTAAAAGCTGAACAGCAAAAAATTGCCAACGATGATAAATATGCTTGGTTACCCGTTGGTAAAGTTGGTGTGAATTTCTATTGGTAATTTAGAAATTTTTACGCAATAAAAAAGAGGCTATTTAGCCTCTTTTTTATATTTAAAGAAATTGGCTTAATCTTCAGGATAAGCCATTTTCTTTAATGATTTTATATCTGTTTCTGGTGAACATAAAGAAATAAATTCGTAGCCATATCCACGAAGTAAATGACCTTTACGAACCGCAATCCATGTTGTATTAACACCAAAAATATCGGTTGGGATTTGTTTTAAGCGGTGGTCACGTTCAGCATCATATGCAACATCGTTGACAATACCAACGCCCATACCAAGTTCAACATAAGTCTTAATTACATCGGCATCTAAAGCTGACATTACAATATCAAAATCTGCACCAGATTCTTCAAAGGCTTTATCAATTTTAGAGCGACCTGTGAAACCGCCATGATAAGTAATAATAGGATATTCAGCTAAATCTAGAATTGAAATATCATTTTTTTGAGCCAGTGGATGGCTTTGTGGCGTAATAATACTATGTTGCCAGTTATAGAATGGAACACTAGCAAGGTTACTTTCAGTTGTTAAAGACTCTGTTGCAATACCAATATCAGCTTCGCCTTGTAATAACATTTCTGTAATTTCAACAGGGCTGGCTTGTTGCAAAATCAAGTGAACTTTAGGGAACTCTTTTTTGAATTTATTTACAATAGGCGGTAACACATAACGCGCTTGTGTATGCGTTGTTGCAATGGTCAGCGTACCTTCGTCCACTCTATTAAAATCATCTGCAAGACGTTTAATATTGTCTGCATCTACCAACATCCGTTCTACGATACCAAGTAAAGATTGACCAGGTTCTGTTAAGCCAAGTAAGCGTTTACCTTTACGAATAAAAAGTTGTACGCCTAATTCATCTTCTAAATCTTTAATGTGTTTACTCACGCCAGATTGCGAAGTGTATAACGCTGCAGAAGCTTCGGTAAGATTGTAATTTTGTCTTACTGTTTCTCGGATGATTCGTAGTTGTTGGAAATTCATTATCTTTGTTCCCTTTATATGAGTGGGGAATTAACCCCACTCTAAAGTCTTAAGCGACTTGATTTTCAAATAAATGCAATGCTGTTGCGCTTAACCAAACGGTTTGGTTAGGGCGGAATTGGTGTAGCTTTGCTTCATCAGGCGTTAATGTAATTTCAATTAAATTGCCTTGACGATCATTTAATTCTGCAATGACTTTACCTGCAATCCAAACTTCACGTATGAAAATTGCCTGAATAGCATTGTCTTGAGGCTGTGCATGAATGTGTAACTCATCTGGACGAGCAAAAGCAATAACACTACCTTCAGGTGCTTTGTTTAAACTGTCAAGTTGAATGCGATCTTCACCAATTTGAATTACACCATTTTGGTTGTGTCCTTCAAAACGGTTTGCTTGACCCAAAAAGTCGAATACAAAAGGTGTTGCAGGTTTTTCGTAAACTTCACGAGGTGAACCAATTTGCTCAACATTACCTTTGTTCATAACAATAATTTGGTCTGCAACTTCAAGTGCTTCTTCTTGGTCGTGCGTTACGAAAATAGATGTGATATGAAGTTCATCATGCAATGTACGTAACCAACGACGCAATTCTTTACGAACTTTAGCATCGAGCGCGCCAAAGGGTTCATCAAGTAAAAGTACGCGAGGTTCAACAGCTAAAGCGCGTGCAAGCGCAATACGTTGACGCTGACCACCTGAAAGTTGAGCAGGGTAACGATCTGCCAAGAAACCAAGTTGCACTAAGTCTAAAAGACGAGTTACACGCTTTTTAATTTCAGCTTCTGAAGGGCGAGTTGCACGTGGGCGAACACGTAAACCAAAAGCAATGTTGTCAAATACAGTCATATGACGGAACAATGCATAATGTTGGAATACAAAACCAACTTCACGTTCACGAACATGAACATTGGTTGCATCTTCACCTTCTAAAATAACCTGACCACCATCTGCAGATTCTAAGCCTGCAATAATACGAAGTAAGGTTGTTTTACCACAGCCAGATGGACCAAGCAGTGCCACCAATTGACCATCTGGAAAGTCTAAAGAGATGTTGTTAAGTGCATGGAATGCACCAAAATGTTTTTCAATATTTTTAACTTGAATACTCATGAGGTCATTCCTTAAGCTTGTGCATCTTCATTGCGTTTATCTTGTTTCTCTTGGCGAATCTCAACCCATGTTTTCAAAATTAGGGTCACAATTGCGAGTAGCGCCAACAGTGAAGAAACAGCAAATGCAGCACTGAATGTATATTCGTTATATAGAATTTCTACGTGTAATGGCAATGTATTGGTTTCACCGCGAATGTGCCCTGAAACGACAGACACCGCACCAAATTCACCCATTGCGCGCGCATTACATAGAATGACACCGTAGATTAAACCCCATTTAATATTTGGTAGGGTTACTTTCCAAAAAGTTTGCCAACCTGAAGCACCAAGGACAATTGCAGCTTCTTCTTCTTCTGTACCCTGAGCTTCCATAAGTGGAATAAGTTCACGGGCAACAAAAGGAACAGTAATAAATACAGTTGCAAGAACAATGGCAGGAACGGCATATAGGATTTTAATGTCGTTGTCCATGAGCCAACCGCCCATCCAACCTTGTGTACCAAAAATGAGAACAAGCATTAAGCCTGCAATAACAGGTGACACAGAGAAAGGCATATCAATAATTGTGGTTAAAATAGATTTACCACGGAAGTTAAACTTCGCAACACACCATGCCGCTGCTACACCAAATACAACGTTCATTGGTACTGCAATAACCGCAGTTAGGAGCGTTAATTTCACAGCAGATAAAGTATCTGGATGCACAAGTGATTGGAAATAAACGCCAACACCTTGTTTAAATGCTTCTACAAATACCAATATTAACGGCAGAATTAAGCAACTTAAAAAGAAAATAAGAGCAATTGTGAGCAGTGTATAACGTACCCAAGTTGGTTCACGTGTTGCATCACGCGACTGTAACTTTTCTGCTAAAGCAAAGCTGTTCGTATTCATCGAGCAGTTCTCCCTGTACGACGACTTGCCCAAGCTTGTAATAAGTTAATAAAGAACAAAATTACAAATGAAAGCACAAGCATAACCACTGCAATTGTTGTTGCGCCTGCATAATCATATTCTTCTAAACGAGAAATAATCATGAGTGGCGCAATTTCAGTTTTAAATGGCTGGTTACCTGCAATGAAAATTACCGAACCATATTCACCAACACCACGAGCAAATGCTAGAGCAAAGCCTGTAATAAGTGCAGGAAATAAAATAGGTAAAATCACTTTAGTAATAGTTTGGAAACGACTTGCCCCCAAAGCAGAAGCTGCTTCTTCAAGTTCAGTTTCTAAATCTGCAAGTACAGGTTGAACTGTACGCACAACAAAAGGAATACCAATAAAAATAAGCGCAAGGGTAATACCAATAGGGGTATAAGCCACTTGAATACCAATTGGTTCAAGATATTGACCAATCCAACCTGTAGGTGCATATAGCGATGTTAGTGCAATACCTGCCACCGCAGTTGGGAGTGCAAAAGGTAAATCGACTAAAGCATCTACAATACGTTTGCCAGGAAAGTTATAACGCACTAAACACCAAGCGAGTAATAAACCAAAAACAACGTTAATTACGGCAGCAATAATGGCTGCGCTAAAACTGAGTTGTAATGATTTTAAAATACGTTCAGATGTTAAGATTTCCCACAAACCATCCCATCCGATACCCATTGATTTTATAAAAACCGCAGACAGGGGAATAAGAACAATTAACGACAAATAAGCTAGGGTAAAGCCTAGGGAAAGACCAAATCCTGGCAGCACTCGGGATCGCTGCGACATGATTACTCCTCAAAAAGAGAGCACTGACTAAAATGAGTCAGTGAAATAAATAAATTGAAAACAAGCATAGTTTGCAGGCTTTAAATAGCAAATTTAAAAAAATACTTGTTTACATCAGAAATATTGATATGTTTAGGTGGCTTTTCTGAAATGAGATATTTTTCTAACTCAGGAAAAGCACCAAAACCAGATGCAACATTAATATGTCCAACTTGACCCAAGTTCACTGGGTTTAAATTCCAAGCCTTCGCCAATTGCAAAGCATCTTGAAATTCTAACCACGGATCATTTTCACTAATAATTAAATGTGTTGGCGCAAGTATCTTTAACTGATGAAAATAAGCTTGATAGTCGTTTTGGCTATCTCGTGCAAAGCCTGCATTTCCAAAACGTGCAGGGTTTGCAGGTGCAACTAAAACTAAGTTTTTCACTTTGCTATTTAGTTCAGGATGTTGTGCTAATGCAGCAACAGTCGTTAAGCAACCAAAACTATGTGCAACAATTTGAATATCATCTTTAATTGGTGCAACAGTTTTAACAAACTCTGCAACCCAGTCTTTTAAAATGGGTAAATTCCAATTGCTTTGTTGAACGCGAGAGCAAGATGACATGAGCTGTCTTTGTAATATAGATTGCCAATGGTTGTGTTCACTTCCACCAACACCTGGAACAATTACTGTATGTGTCATGATCTTGCTCCTTAACTTAGTGCATTACTTAGCGCTATTTGCTTTTACAATTTGATCGAACACACCGCCATTTTCAAAGTGTGCTTTTTGAACTTTTTCCCAGCCACCAAACTCTTTATCAATCGTTACAAGTTTTAGCGGTTTAAAAGTGGTTTTATATTTGGCTAAAGTTGTTGCATTACGTGGACGATAAAAGTTACGTGCAGCAATTTCTTGACCTGCAGGTGAGTACAAGTAATTTAAATAGCCTTTCGCTAAGTTTAAATTGCCTTTTTTCTCAGCGTTTTTTTCTACAATAGCAACAGGCGGTTCTGCCAAAATTGAAAGAGATGGTGTCACAATTTCAAACTTACCTGGTTGTTCACGAATTGCTAAATGTGCTTCGTTTTCCCATGCAAGTAGAACATCGCCAATACCGCGTTCTGCAAATGTTGTGGTTGAACCACGTGCGCCAGAATCGAGTACTTTTGTATTTTTATAAATTTTACGTACAAATTCTTGAGCAGTTTGATCGTTTCCACCTGCTTGATGCTTAGCCCAAGCCCAAGCTGCTAAATAGTTCCAACGTGCGCCACCTGAAGTTTTAGGGTTAGGTGTAATAATGCCAACATTTGGTTTAACTAAGTCACCCCAATCTTTAATGCCTTTAGGGTTGCCTTTATGCACCAAGAAAACAATTGTAGATGTATAAGGTGTCGAGTTTTGAGGAAGTTTTTTCTGCCAATCTAAAGGTAATAATTTTGCTTTTTCTGCAATTACATCAATATCTGCTGCTAACGCTAAGGTTACAACGTCAGCATCTAAACCATCAATTACAGCACGAGCTTGTTTGCCCGAACCGCCGTGTGATTGTTTGAAGTTAATTTTTTGACCTGTACGGCTTTCCCAGTATTTTCCAAACTGCTTGTTTACGTCTTCATATAATTCACGAGTTGGATCATAAGACACGTTTAAAAAGTCTTTCGCAGCAACAGAAAATGAAGTTGCAGAAATGACAGCGGCAAGTAAACCTAGTTTTAATTTTGATGAAACACTCATGACAACCTCAATATTATTAATGTTTTAAACATGGGTGCAGAATAGCGATTATCTTTATGCAGAAAAAATAATTTAAAATGAATTTTATATGAAAAAAAGAGATAAAGTAAGTGCGTGTAAAAAATGCTTATTTCTAAAATTGTTTGAATAATATGTGAATATCAGGCAAAAATAGCTTAGTTAAATGTATGTGTAAGTAAGAAATGAATTGGTCATTTCTAAACAGGTTCAACATCTAAAGATTTATGGGATATGCGATATATGCAATGTTTTAAAAATGCTCAACCAGTTTTAGATATTTCATTGCTAGATCGTGCATTTCATTATGGTGATGGCTGTTTTACTACAGGTCGTATTCGAAACAATAGAATTGAACTAGAAGATTTACATTTGGCGCGTTTAAAGCTCGCATGTGAAAAACTTCATTTAAATGTCAATTTAGAACTAATTAATCAAAGTATAGAAAAGTTAAAACTCGAACATCAAACTTTAAATGGAACTTTTAAAATTGTAATAAGCAGAGGTGAAGGGCAACGTGGATATAGCTTGCCTGAGCATGAAGCGGATTTTTGGTTTTATTTTTATTCTAAAGAAACTCAAGACTTCCAGTACGAATTAATACAAGCAGGTGTTTTAACGCAATCTATTGGTTTGCTTGCGCCAAATTTGGTTGGCGTGAAAAGCTTAAATCGTTTAGAACAAGTGCTCTTAAAAAAAGAAGTAGATGAAAAAAAATGGGTAGAAGCTTTAGTAACTGATATTCAAGGTTCTGTGATTGAAGGTGTGAGCAGTAATTGCTTTGTGCGAATAAACAACACGTGGATTACACCAGAACTTCGCTATAATGGCGTTCATGGTATTATGCGCACGGAAATTCTTCAGCGCATGAAGCAACAAGGAATTTCTTGTGAGCAACGCAGTATAGATCAGAATGAAATTCCAAATATTCAAAGCCTATTTTTTTGTAATGCATTGAGTCCTATGAAAATAGTGACAGAATTGAATACTGAACAGTTAAATACGCAAGCTTGTATTGATTTATTTCACCATCTTCAATTAAACCAGATTCGCTAATATGTCTAAACCAAAGCCAAAAGTTAAAAAGAAAACGACAAAATCATCATCAGTCGTTTCAGCTAAAACTATTTTAATGACAGCTCTTTTTTGTGCTGTTGTAGTGGCGGGTGTACTTTGGAGTAGTCTATTTAAGGATTATCCTGTAGATGCTCCAAAACAAAGACTTATTATTAGCAATGGCGATACTTACACAGGTTTTATTGACGATTTAGCGCATGAAGGCAAAGTAAATTTCCCAATTGTATTGAAGCTTTATCAAAAGTTTATGATTCATGACACTTTAAAAGCAGGTGTTTATGAAGTTCGTAAAGGCATGAGTGTGCGTCAAGTATTAGATATGATTTCTAATATTGATAATGCGGACATGAATCGTGTTCAAGTCATTGAGGGAACCACTTTTAAGGATTTAATTAACTCACTTCGAAAAAATCCTTTGGTTAAAAATGAAGTGAGTCATTTATCAAATGCAGAAATTTTAAAAGCTTTAGATATTCCTTTTGATCATCCTGAAGGTTTATTTGCGCCAGATACTTATTTTTATGATAAAGGCGAGTCTGATAAAACCATTTTACTCGATTTATATAAACGTCAAATGCGAGCTTTAGATGAGGCGTGGGAAAATAGAGAAGAGAATCTGCCTTATAAAAATAAATATGAAGTGCTGATTATGGCTTCAATTATTGAAAAAGAAACCAATGTAGATAGCGAGCTTGCACAAGTTTCAGGTGTATTTGAACGTCGTTTAAAACTCGGGATGCGTCTGCAAACAGATCCAACTGTCATTTATGGAATGGGTGATCGTTACAAAGGTAATATTACACGTAATGATTTACGCACAATGACGCCATACAATACCTATCGAATAGATGGCTTACCGCCAACACCAATTTCTTTACCAAGTAAAAAAGCAATAGAGGCGGCTGTTCATCCAGACGATTCAGATTATCTCTATTTTGTGGCTACAGGTAAGGGTGGACATAAATTTACCAGTAATTTGGCCGACCATAACCGCGCTGTGCAAGAGTATCTTGCTGTCATTCGTGCAAAGAAAAATTAAGGAGAGAATATGTTTATTAGTTTTGAAGGCACGGAAGGTGTAGGTAAAACAACGTTAATTCGTCGTATTTATGAATATTTAGAACAACAAAATAAAGATGTTGTACTTACTCGTGAGCCGGGTGGAACACCAATGGCAGAACAAATTCGTTCGCTATTGTTGTCTGTAAATCACGAAGAAAAAATGTGTAATGACACTGAACTCTTGTTGATGTATGCAGCACGAGCGCAGCATTTAGATTTGGTGGTGATGCCTGCTTTAAATTCAGGAAAAACGGTACTTTGCGATCGTTTTACAGATGCAAGTTTTGCTTACCAATGTGCAGGTCGAGGTTTAAGCCAAGAGAAACTTGCGCTTTTAAATGAAAATTTTGTAACGCGTATGCCAGACTTTACGTTTTGGTTAGATGCGCCTATTGAAATTGGTATGACACGTGCAAGAGAGCGTGGCGCACTTGATCGCTTTGAGCAAGAGAAGGTTACTTTCTTTGAGAAAGTAAGAGCGGGTTATGCAACTTTAGCAGAGCGTCATCCTGAGCGTATTAAGCGTTTAGATGCGACGCAAACAGCAGATCAAGTTTTTGAACAGGCTTTGGCATATTTAAAATCTGCATAGTCAAATTTTAATATCTAGCTATTTCATTAAATCCTTTATAGTAAAGATTCTATAAGGGATTTTTTAATAACAATGAAAAGTAATAAAGCGGAAATTATTGAATTTTTAAAACATGATTTTCCACAAAGTTTGGTTAATTGTGAAATTGAAGATGTCTTTTCTAAAGGCTCACGCCTGATTTATAAAATTGATCAGGAACAGCTCAGACCTGGTGGAACAGTATCTGGCCCTACAATGATGACGCTTGCAGATTTAGCACTTTATGTCGCAATTTTAGGTGAAATAGGTATTATTGCTTTAGCAGTAACAACCAATTTAAATATTAATTTTTTACGAAAACCTGTAGGTAATCAAAATTTAAAAGGCGAGTGTCGTTTAATAAAAGTCGGGTGCAGTTTAATTGTAGGGGAAGTCTGGATTTATTCGGCGGGTATGGATGATCCTGTTGCACATGTAACAGCGACCTATGTCATTCCTTAAATATAACAACTAAATATAGGAATGGAATAACGACCAAACAGTAGACCAAGTATTTGAACAAACTTTGATATATTTAAAATTCTTTATAGTGAACATTCTATAAGGGGGGGAATTAAATATATAAAAATAAGATGTGTGATTACGCATCAATTAAAATTTTAACAATATTTAAATTAATATATTCAATTACTTAGGTTTGTTAAACCTGGTGCTGATCGAATATTGATTAATCAAATAGCTTGAATTATGAAGTTGTTTTTATCAATCCAAATTTATAATAAAAGCATAATTTAGAGATAGTGATACTTATGGGAATAGATCACGAAGTTGTAAAAACTTTTCAGGATAATGTTTTTCCATTATCAGATAAGTTTACAGAAATGTTGAATGAGCATTTTAGCCATCAAACAGAGCGTCGGGGGTGTGGTTATACACAAGCCACACGTTTACTTGCTGATTATGTGAATTTTTCTCGTCAGGAAAAAGATTTAACAGATCTTAAAATTTTTAAAGATTATTCATCGAAAAGTGTTCGAAAAATTTTAGATAATAAGTCTTTGTATGGATTGGAAATTTCAAATTGGCGAAATTTGGATCAAAACTCAGATGTAGATGAATTCTTAAATAATCAACCTAAAGAAGATGATTATGTATTGAACTTAAAACAGCAAGCGCATATACAGTCTTCATTACGCAAATGTTATGAAAAGGTCGAATTAGAAGAAAGTAAAGTTTTATGCCAAATGCTTGCGGATGTTATTTTACCTATTTTACCCGAAACATCTCAGCTGATCGAACTCAAATCTTTGGTTGAGAAGCCTAAGGTTGGTTCATGTCCATTGGCAGAAAAATTCTTTCTAAAAATTGCTCATGGTACGATATTACGCCATGGTCAAATTAATATCATTGTTGATGAATATGATCGTCCATTGCTCATGGAAAAAGTGAATATGGGGGATAATCATTCATGTATAAGCTTACAAACTTTAGTGATGAATGGTATTCGTATCCCTGCGGGATCATTGTTTTCTGTAAATTATGATGTTGAACAAATTCAAAATAAGCGCCTAAATAAGCAATTTAAAGGGTTTGTTATTCCTTATACGGAGTTTCCAGGCTTTTGGTTTTTACGCTTAACGACATTAGCAATTTCACCTGAAAATCGTAAACGTGCATTTAGTACACATTATGATCAGCAAGTTGCAAATGGATTATTTAGCCCGGGGACGACCAAGCTGAGTCAATTGATTGATGTGGCAAAGGCTCAAATTTAAGGAGAAGCAAAATGCTCAATGTTTGCTATTCTCCGAAATATTTTGCCCATACGCACACAAACAGTATGGAGAAGTTAAAGGCAATTGCAGATCAACTAGGTGAATGGAAATGTGTGAAAATTCATGAGCCTGATGAGTTGGATTATACTTTGCTGTATGAAGTGCATGCACAAAAATATGTCGATGCAGTCTTAACAGGTGAACCTGCAAAATTGGCGACAATGGCGGGGTTTAAACCGTGGTGTGAACAGTTTAAAGATGCAGTTTTAAGCATTAATGCGGGACAAATTAAAGCAGCAGAGTTAGCCTTTGAGCATGGTATTTCAGCTAATGTAGCTCAGGGTTTTCATCATGCAACATATGATTTTGGTGGTTCATTTTGTACGTTTAATGGTTTAGCACTTATTGCAAAAGTCTTTCCATCTAAGCGAGTGTTTGTTTTAGATTGCGATCAACACATGGGTGATGGAACGACTGAGTTGGCAAGTCGAATTGAAAATTTATTTAACTTTTCAATTTATGGATTTCCACTTGGTGTAACTGCAAATGAGCGCTCGGCGTCACATCTTATACATAAAACCTCGGGTAATTTTGCTCAATATACCATGGCTATTTATGAGGCTTTTCAACGTGCAATTGATTGGCAAGCCGATATTATTGTTTATCAAGCAGGAATGGATTGTCATCAACATGATCCATTTGGTTCAAAATGGTTAACGACTGAACTTATCGAAAAACGTGAAGAGTTAGTTTTTAGTTTAGCCAAAAAACATAACATTCCAATCATGTTTGTTATGGCGGGTGGATATCAGCCTTTGCCAGAATTGGTTCCCCTACATTTAAAAACCTTTGAAATTGCACATCGCGTATTTTATTCAGCAGGTTAAATAAAAAGAGCAACTTTAAAAGTTGCTCTTTTTTTTAAGAAATAACAGAGATTAGAGATTGATTTGCTCAGAACGAATCATTGAATCTTTAGGGTTAAGTACAGTTCTTTGTAAATCATTTAACTGTTCAGCGTGGTCTAGTGTGTAATGCAAACCACGAGATTCTTTACGTTCAATAGCACATCGAACAATCATTTCTGAAACAAGGACTAAGTTACGTAATTCAATGAGGTTTTTACTAACTTTATAGTCTTGATAGTATTCAGAAATTTCGTTCTTTAACATTTCAATACGATGTAGTGCACGTTCTAAACGTTTGTTAGTACGTACAATACCAACGTAATTCCACATAGTCTGACGCAACTCATCCCAGTTTTGCAGAATGACAACATCTTCATCAGGATTCGTTACTTGAGAGTCATCCCAAGCAGGAACAGTAGGTGATTGGTAGTTATCTTTAAAATTAGCTTGAATATGTTTTGCTGCACTCATGCCATAAACAAAGCATTCTAAAAGTGAGTTACTAGCCATTCGGTTAGCACCATGCAAACCTGTATACGATGTTTCACCAATGGCATACAAACCTTCAATATCTGTTTGGCTGTGTTCATCCACCATAACGCCACCACAAGTGTAGTGTGCAGCAGGAACAACAGGAATCATCTCTTTAGTGATATCAATACCAAGTTCTAAAAGGCGTTCGTATAACGTTGGGAAATGTTCTTTAATGAATTCTTTTGGCTTATGGGTAATATCGAGCCAAACATGACGAATACCTAAGCGTTTAATTTCATAATCAATTGTTCTTGCTACAATGTCACGAGGTGCAAGTTCAGCACGATCATCGAAACGCAACATGAAACGTTCACCATCGGGTAAACGCAAATAAGCACCTTCACCACGCATAGCTTCTGTAATTAAAAATGAACGTGCTTGCGGATGATATAAGCAAGTTGGATGGAATTGGTTAAACTCCATATTGGCAACGCGGCAACCTGCACGATAAGCCATTGCTATACCATCACCTGTTGCAATGTCAGGGTTTGATGTATGTAAATATGCACGCATTGCGCCACCACAAGCGAGTGTAGTAAATGGTGCTAAAAAGGTATGAACTTGGTCTGTATTTTCATCTAAAACATATAAACCTAAAGCGCGGTTTTCATTTAATGAACCAAGCTTTTGTGATGTGATGACATCAATTGCAATGAAGTTTTCGAAAATTTGAATATTTTGTTTTTCTTTAGCACGTTCAACTAATGTCGTTGAAATAGCTTTACCTGTTGCATCGGCAGCATGAATAATTCGGCGCTGAGAATGACCGCCTTCACGGGTTAAATGAAGTTGATCTTGTTCATCTAAAGTGAACTGAACACCTTGCTTTAATAGGAAATCGACAGAAGCTTGACCGCCTTCAACCGTTTGTTGAACTGCTTCTTTTTCACATAAAAATGAACCTGCAATCATGGTGTCATTTATATGTTGTTCAATAGAGTCTGTTTCATCTAAAACAGCAGCAACACCACCTTGAGCATAATAGGTGCTTGCATCGGTGAGTGATGATTTTGCTAAAACAGCAATTTTAAAATGTTGTGGCAATGATAAAGCAAGTGTTAAGCCTGCACCGCCACTCCCCACAATAATCACATCATATTGATGAGAAGTATCTAAATTAGACATATCCATTAGCTAATTTTGAGAAAAGTCCGAACATCAGAACGCTTTTCACATAAAAATACAAGTGCTATTTGGTCTAGAGTAATGAAATAAAATTATGAATTTTAAAAAATTAAGGAATATTTAAGTTATTGTTTATAAAACATATAAAGAAACATTTTATTACGCAAGAATATATTTCTTTGTGATAAAAATTATCTATAACATTTAAATAACCGGTCGAGTGAACATTTAATATGAAGACTAATGAATTAAAAAAAGGAATTTATGCTGCTGTTTTTACAATGGCGGCTGTGCAGACAAATGCAGGGACACCAGTCGATTTTTCTAATTTGGTGGAAAATGTAAGTCCTGCAGTTGTGAGTGTAAACGTTGTGAAAAAGATGTCTCAAGAAGAGCTCATGCAACAACAGGTTCCTGAAATTTTACGCAGATTCTTTGGTAATCAAATTGTTATTCCTCAGCAAAAAGCACCACAAGAAAAAACAGGCTTTGGTAGCGCATTTTTTATTGGTAAAGATGGTTATTTGCTCACAAACCATCACGTTGTTGAAAATGCATCGAAAGTCACCGTTGTTTTAAATGACCGTCGTGAGTTAGATGCAACTGTTGTTGGAAGTGATGAGCGTACCGATGTTGCCTTACTGAAAGTTTCAGGTGGAAACTTCCCTGAATTAAAAACAGGTAATGTAGATAATTTAAGAGTAGGTGAGCCTGTACTTGCCATTGGTTCACCATTTGGTTTTGAGTATTCAGCATCTGCGGGTATTGTCAGTGCAAAAATGCGTAATATGACAGGTGAAACCTCAGTTCCATTTATTCAAACAGATGTGGCTTTAAACCCTGGTAATTCAGGTGGTCCATTATTTAACCAAAAGGGTGAAGTCGTTGGGGTGAACTCTCGTATCTTTAGTGGTACGGGGGGATACATGGGACTTTCATTCTCTATTCCAATTGATGTTGCGATGGATATTGCAGATCAATTGAAGAAAAACGGTAAAGTAACACGTGCTTATTTAGGTTTAGGCTTACAAGATATTGACCGAGATTTGGCAGAATCTTATAAACTGCCAAAACCTGAAGGTTCATTGATCACACAAATTGCACCAAACTCTCCTGCAGAAAAAGCAGGTTTAAAATCGGGCGATGTGATTTTAAAAATTAATGGGACACCTATTTTAAGAACAGTTGAGTTATTTAGTTATTTGAACCGACTTGTACCAGGTCAAACTGTACAGTTTGAAGTATTACGTGATGATAAACGTCAAAATATTTCAGCAAAATTATCAACAGCACCAGATGATACACCTGCCAAAAATAAAGCTGGAAATGCGCAAAATAAAGGGCCTGTTTTAGGTGTAAGTATTCGAGACTTAACAGCACAAGAGCAAAGTCGTTTATCGGTTAAAGGTGGCGTGTTATTGCAAGATGTTTTACGTGGTGGTGCCGCTTCACAAGCTCGCTTAATTCCGGGCGATATCATTGTTCAAGTGAATAGTCGAGATGTAAAAAATGCATCTGAATTTGTAGAAACAGTTGCTCAATTCAAAAAGAACAATGTTGTACGTATGACCATTATTCGTGATGGACAGCGTGCAATTGTTGGTGTTCGTATTCAATAATTATCTTTCATCAATTTAATAGATATTAATAGCAATAAAAACCGCTTTTTATAGGGCGGTTTTTATTTTTATTCTAAGCTGAATTTTCGTTAGACTAATGCAAATGTTATGGCAATAAAATTTAGAGAACGTAATGAGTGAGATTTTTGATTTAAGACTAACAGTAAAGCCAGAACATATTGATATTTTGGGGCATGTAAATAATGTGATGTATGTGCATTGGATGCAAGATGTTGCATTGGCGCATATTGAAGAGTTAGGTTTAGGCTTAAAAGAATATATTGAATTGAAACATGCAATGGTTGCTGTAGAGCATCATGTGCAATATCGCAAAGCTGCCTTAGAAGGCGAAACTATAGTATTAAGAACGTGGCTAAATGATATCAATTCACTGTATTTATTTAGACAGTACGCCTTTTATCGACCATCAGATAAAGCTTTATTGTTTGTGGGAAATACAAAGTGGGCATGTATTGAAATAGATACAGGTAGACCAAAAAGAATGTCTCCAACCTTTACACAAGCCTATCAGCCAATTTCAAATGAAAAAGATCCATTTGATTTTACACAATATGATGCTTCTTAGATTTCTTAGATGACATATAAGAAGTCTTCAGGAGTTGTGTTGTTAAGGGTTCTAAATAAATTTTATAGATCAATTCTATGTTGAATAAGAAGTAAATTTTCAACATAGAATCAAAAAAATATAGTGAAACTAAGTGTGAAAATTATTTAGAGTAAGATGATTGATCTGCTTTAATTTGAGCACATTGTTGACCGACTCGAGCAAGTGCTTTTTCTAAACCTTTAATTCTATTTGTATTGTTATATTTTTTTGCATATGCAATTTGCTGTTGTAGTTTTTCTTTTTTAATTTGGCAAGATTTATAATCTAGGGCAAATGCCTGAAATGAAATTAAAGAAATAGATGTAATTAGTAGTGATTTAAACAGCATATTGTAACCCAAAAAAATATAACAAAAGTTAAAAAGATAGTTTAAGTTATCTTAAATGTGTGGTGTGTGAATAAAGGCAAGTCTATGTAATATCCTGTAAATTTGACTGAATAAAACAAACTAAGTTCTAAGAAAAATAAAAGCTTATATTGAAGTTTGGCTTTTAGAGTTCGGGAAATATCATTTATTATTTAATTTGATTCTTTGTTTATCCAAAAAATAGAAAATATGCAGATGTGGTTAGGCTGAGAAAGCTTAAAACTAAATGATTATAATGAATACTTTGAAAAAACCATCTGCTATAATCTTTCGCAACTTTATTCTGCTTTTGCTGTGCATAAATTATTGCATGCATAGCGCGTTTATTTCCAAGGTAGCCCATGGCGCAAGCTAAAAAATCTGTTGATATAAAAAACATTCGTAACTTTTCGATTATTGCGCATATCGATCACGGAAAGTCGACTCTAGCTGATCGTTTTATTCAAACCTGTGGTGGTTTGCAAGACCGTGAAATGCAAGCGCAAGTTCTTGATTCTATGGAATTGGAGCGTGAGCGTGGTATTACAATTAAAGCTACATCGGTAACTTTGTATTACACACATCCGAATGGTGAAGAATATCAACTTAACTTCATTGACACACCTGGACACGTAGACTTCTCTTACGAAGTGTCTCGTTCACTTGCTGCCTGTGAAGGTGCTTTGCTTGTGGTCGATGCTGCTCAAGGTGTGGAAGCTCAATCTGTAGCAAACTGCTATACAGCAATTGAACAAGGTCTAGAAGTTCTTCCAGTACTTAATAAAATTGACTTGCCTCAAGCAGAGCCTGAGCGTGTTATTCAAGAAATTGAAGATATTATTGGTATTGAAGCAACTGAAGCACCAACGTGTTCTGCTAAAACAGGTTTAGGTATTGAAGGTGTTTTAGAAACACTTGTAAATATTATTCCTGCACCTGTAGGCGATCGCGAAGCACCGTTACAAGCTTTAATTGTTGATTCATGGTTCGACAACTATTTAGGTGTTGTATCGTTAGTACGTATTAAACAAGGTCGTGTGCGTAAGGGCGACAAAATGTTGATGAAATCAACAGGTCAAACGCACATCATCACTTCCGTTGGTATTTTTAATCCAAAACATACTGAAACAGGAATGTTGGAAGCAGGCGAAGTTGGTTTTGTGATTGCGGGTATTAAAGATATTTTTGGTGCGCCAGTAGGTGACACAATTACGCTTTCTACTACGCCTGAAGTTGAAACGTTACCAGGTTTCAAAAAGGTTAAGCCGCAGGTTTATGCAGGTTTATTCCCAATTGACGCAAGTGATTTTGAACCATTCCGTGATGCGTTACAGAAATTACAAATTAACGATTCTGCATTATTCTTTGAACCAGAAAGTTCAGATGCATTAGGCTTTGGTTTCCGTTGTGGCTTCTTAGGTATGCTACATATGGAAATTGTACAAGAGCGTTTAGAACGTGAGTACGATTTAGACCTCATTTCATCTGCTCCAACGGTAATTTACGAAGCTGTTATGAAAAATGGTGAAACCATTTATATTGATAGCCCATCTAAAATGCCAGATGGTTCTACAGTAGAAGACCTCCGTGAACCAATCGCAGAATGTAATATTCTCGTTCCTCAAGAATACTTGGGTAATGTAATGACATTGTGTGTTGAACGCCGTGGTATTCAAAAAGATATGAAGTTTGTAAGTAATCAAGTTGCGATTACTTTTGAAATCCCAATGGCTGAAGTTGTAATGGATTTCTTTGATAAATTGAAATCTTGTTCGCGTGGTTTTGCATCACTCGATTACAATTTTGTACGTTTTGAAAGTTCTTCTTTAGTTAAAGTTGACGTGTTGATCAATGGCGATAAAGTAGATGCTTTAGCTATGATTTGTCACCGTCAAGATGCTCGTCATCGCGGTATTGCGCTTGTTGAAAAAATGAAAGATTTGATTCCGCGTCAAATGTTTGATGTTGCAATTCAAGCTGCAATTGGTGCACAAATTATCGCGCGTTCAACAGTAAAAGCGATGCGTAAAAACGTATTGGCTAAATGTTATGGTGGTGACGTTTCACGTAAGAAGAAACTTCTATCAAAACAAAAAGAAGGTAAGAAGCGCATGAAGCAAGTGGGTAGTGTTGAAATCCCACAAGAAGCGTTCCTTGCTGTATTGAAAGTAGAAAGATAAAACACAGAGGTCATTTAGCTCATGGATTTTGATTTTAATTTAATCCTCGTACCAGCCACACTTGTATTCTTTTTTGTGTGGCTATTAGATAAGTTTGTCTTTAAACAAAGACAAACAAAAGGGCGTGGAAATGAAAATTTCATTATCACATGGGCTTATGACTTTTGGCCTGTTTTAGCGGTTGTTTTAATTCTACGCTCGTTTTTATATGAACCATTTAATATTCCGTCAGATTCTATGGTGCCAACCTTAGAAACAGGTGATTTTATTTTGGTGAATAAATTCGATTATGGCGTTCGTTTACCAATTATTAATAAGAAAATTATTGATGTTGGCGAACCTGAGCGTGGTGATGTGATTGTATTTCGTTATCCACCACAACCTACAATTAGCTATATTAAGCGTGTAGTCGGTGTTCCTGGTGATCATATTGTTTATGATCATGGTCAGCTCACCATTAATGGTACAAAAGTTGCTAAAGTTCCTGTGGAATTTAGCCGTGAAAAAGATGCTTTAGATACACCAACCTCTATTTATCACAAAGAAACATTGGGTGAGCATACGTTCACCATGCGTGAGTTAGAGGACGTAAATGTTGCACGCCAAGCACCATTTATTAACTACGTAGAAAATGGTAAGTATTCAACTACAAATGGTTTATATTGGGAAGTAAAAGTTCCTGAAGGTCAATACTTTGCAATGGGTGATAACCGAGATCAAAGTGCTGATAGTCGTTTTTGGGGATTTGTGCCAGAAGAAAATCTAACAGGTCGCGCATTCTATAAATGGATGCATAAAGAACCTGGGTTAAACATTCCATCTTTTGGTCGTAATGGGGCAATTGATTAAAACAATTAGGGGAAATTTATGCGTAAATCTCAGCGTGGGGCTTCGTATAGTTCAATTTTATTTGCAGTGATTGTTTTTGTATTACTTGCAAAGTTTTTGGTTGCTGTTGGTGGACCATATTTTGATGATAGAATGATTGATAGTGAAATATCAGAAGTGCTTAAAAATAGCCCATCAGATATAACGCCATTGAAACTTAATACCCAAATGAATCAACGTTTTTCGATGAATAATATCGATGTGAAATTTGAAGACATCGCAAAAGTAACGAAAGATAATCAATTGGTTGTTAAAAAGAATTACGAAGTAAGAAAGCCTTTCTTCTTAAATATAGATTTAGTGTTAAAGTTCGAGAAAAATTTTGATCAAAGCTCAGTCCAAGCTAAATGAAAGTCGTTTAGTGAGTCGTATCGGGTATCAGTTTAAACAACCTGAATTGTTGCAACTGGCATTGACCCACCGCTCGGTGAGCCATAAATTAAACTATGAGCGCCTAGAATTTCTAGGCGATTCATTGTTAGGGATGATTATTGCCAATTATCTCTATCGTGCTTATCCTCATGAAAATGAAGGTCGTTTAACGCGTATGCGTGCAACCTTAGTGCGACAAGAAGCGCTAGGAAAAATTGCCAACGACTTAAAGTTAAGCCAAAATTTAATTTTAAGTACGGGTGAATTAAAGTCTGGTGGTCATCACCGTGAGTCTATTTTGGCAGATACTGTGGAAGCAATTATTGGTGCTATTTATGTAGATTGTAATGATCTAACTATATTAGAACCTATTGTTTTAAAATGGTATGTACCTTATTTAGATAATATTGAACCAACAGATCAACTGAAAGATCCTAAGTCCCGCTTACAAGAGTATTTACAAGCACGTAAAAAACCTCTCCCGGTTTACGAGGTTGTGGATATTCAGGGTGATGCGCCGAATCAACACTTTAAAGTAGAGTGTATTGTTCAGGGCTTACCCGTGAAGTATGGAGAAGGATCTAGCCGTCGCTTTGCTGAACAATCAGTAGCGGCAGATATCTTAAAACTATTGGAGATAAAGTCTTAATGACTACTCATTCCGATCACATCGATGCTGATCACGAGTCGCAAGAAAGCGACAGTAACGACTTAATTAGTCAATTTTTTAGTTCGCAAGGAACAGAAATTCCTGCCGATTATAAAAGTGGATTTGTTGCAATTGTAGGTCGCCCAAACGTGGGTAAATCTACACTTATGAACCATATATTGGGTCAAAAGTTATCTATTACTTCACGTAAACCACAAACAACGCGTCATAAAATTGTGGGTATTGATACACGTGAAAAATCTCAGGCTGTATTTGTAGATACACCAGGGATGCACAAAAAAGAAGTGCGTGCGATTAACAAAATGATGAACCGTGCTGCACACTCTGCATTACGTGATGTAAACTTAGTTTTGTTTGTTGTTGATGCTCAAAAGTGGACACCAAACGATGATTTGGTTTTGGAAAAACTGCAAAATGCAGAAATGCCAGTCATTTTGGTTATCAATAAACTTGATACTTTTGAAAATAAGAATCAAGCATTACCACTTATTCAAGAACGTGCAAAGCTCATGAACTTTGCTGAAATTGTTCCTGTGTCTGCATTACGTGGTTCTAACTTAGATCACTTGCGTGACACAATTGAGCGTTATTTACCGTTCCAGCCACCGCTATATTCAATGGATCAAATTACAGATCGTTCAGAGCGTTTCTTAGCATCTGAAACAATCCGTGAAAAGATTATGCGTCAATTGGGTGAAGAGCTTCCATACGATTTAACCGTTCAAATTGAATCTTTTAAAACGGAAGAAGCAACCATTAGTCCAAAAACAGGCCGTCCAAAAGCTGCATGTACATATATTGATGCAACAATTTTTGTAGACCGTCCAAGCCAAAAAGCAATTGTGATTGGTGAGCGCGGTGCGAAATTGAAGAAAATTGGTATGGATGCCCGTGTGGACATGGAAAAAATGTTCGAACAGAAAATCATGCTTACACTTTGGGTTAAAGTGAAAGGTGGATGGTCTGATGATGAACGTGCACTGAAAAGCTTAGGATATAGCGATATTTAATATCGCTTATTGATACCTTAGGGGGCTGTAATGATAAAAGTTTTTGCTATAGGAATATGTGCTTTATTTCTACAAGGCTGTATTACTAAAATTGTTACAGTCCCTGTTAAGGTTGCCTATAAAACAACAAAAGGTGTTGTAAAGGGCACAGCAGCAGTGGTTGGAGCTGTCATTCCGGATGGAGATGATGACGCTGACTCAAATGAAGATGATGAAGATAATCAAAAAAAATAATTTAAGGATTAAGAACTTCTGTCATGCGCAATGAAATTTTGCATGGTTATTTAATTCATCACAGAAAATATCGTGACCGTAGCCATATTGTGCATTTATTTACGCAAGAGCATGGTCGTGTTGATGGAATTTTAAGACAAACACCTCCTCCACAATATCAACCTATATGCCTTCAAGCTTCAGGTAAATCTGAACTCAAAAATTTTAGTAAATTAGAAATTGTAAATCAGCCGATTTTTTTTCATGGCGATGCATTTTTTTCAGGTTTTTATTTGAATGAAGTTTTATTAAGACTTTGTCCACTTGAAGTAGAAATGCCACAAACATTTAGTCAATATTCAAGAACCTTAGAACAATTACAAAAGCTTTCTCAACAATCAGATCAAAACTTATTTTTACGCCAAATTTTACGTCAGTTTGAACATGAATTATTAGAAGACCTTGGTTATGCAATTGATTTTTCAGTCGATTCAAACCAAGAAGAAATTTCTAGTGAAATGAATTATCAATTCCAATTAAATGATGGATTTCTTGCCACTGCCCAAGCATCTAGATCAGCTGTATCGGGTGCTTTAATAAAAACCATGATGCAGTATGAAAAAGGTGGGGAATTCAATCTAGAGCAGTTACAATTGCTCACTAAGCTATATCGACAAGTGATTACTTCACTTTTAGGGGATCGCCCTTTAAAAAGTAGACAATTGTGGGTTCAAAACGCTCAAACTCATCGTCAGTAGGAAAGTATTATGGCTGCATTATTAGGTGTGAATATTGATCATGTTGCAACTTTGCGACAAGCACGTGGCACCTCTTATCCAGATCCTGTAAGTGCGGCATTAATTTGCGAGCAAGCGGGTGCAGAAGGTATTACTTTGCATTTGCGTGAAGATCGTCGTCATATTCAAGATGCAGACGTGTATCGCATGCGTAAAGCTTTAAAAACACGTATGAATTTGGAAATAGCAGTAACCGATGAAATGATTGAAATTGCTAAAAATGTAAAGCCACATCATATTTGTTTTGTGCCTGAAAAGCGTGAAGAAGTAACGACTGAAGGTGGTTTAGATGTTGTTGGGCATTTTGAAGATGTAAGAAAAGCTACGCAAGAATTAACAGCAATTGGTTGTGATGTTTCATTATTTATTGATGCTGATTTTGCCCAAATTGATGCAGCCGTTGCTTGTGGTGCACCAACAATTGAAATTCATACAGGTGCGTATGCAGATGCGGAAACACCTGAACAGCAGCAAGCTGAACTTGAGCGCATTGTGAAAGGTGTTGAATATGCTGCTTCAAAAGGCTTGGTTGTAAATGCAGGGCATGGTTTGCATCTTGAAAACGTTACTCCAATTGCTCAAATCCCACAAATTCATGAATTAAATATTGGTCATTCAATTATTGCTGATGCTGTATTTATTGGATTAGCAGAAGCAGTAAAACAAATGAAAGCGGTTATTAAGGCGGCACGTAAGTAAGTTATGTCTACAATTAATTATGATGAACTTATGGAACCCGTGATTGGTTTCTTAGGTTGTAAAACGCCACAGCCTTGGCTAGATGAAGCATTAAATAATTTAGAAATTTTGATGCAAGATCATGCGAATTGTGAGAAAAAAGCGGCAAGTACAGCAATGAACTTGATGTTTCGCTATAACTATTATGTCGATTTACAAGTAAAGCTTGCTCAGCTTGTGCGTGAAGAAATGCTGCATTATGAACAAGTTTTAGGGCTTATGAATAAGCGTGGACAAGCTTGGAAAAATTTAAGTGCAGGGCGTTACGCAGGTGGTTTGCGCAAAGAAATTCGTACTTATGAGCCTGAAGCATTGATTGATGTATTGGTAATTGGTGCATTTGTTGAAGCACGTTCATGTGAGCGTTTTTATGCGCTTGCACCGCTTGTAGATGATGAATTAGGACGTTACTACCGTTACCTGCTAAAGTCTGAATCTAGACATTATGAAGATTATTTAGCACTGGCTGTAGATGTTGCAAAAACTTCTAAATTGAAAAATCCTGAAGAGGATATTCAACAGCGTATTGAGTACATTCGTGAAGTAGAAAAGAATCTGATTTTAACGCCAGATGAGCTTTTCCGTTTCCATAGCGGTGTACCTGTGAAGGCTGTATAACGTAGTTTGAAGCTGTAAAAAAATCCCTCTAGATGAGGGATTTTTTTATGAATTTATTTATTCAAAACAGAAAAAAGCCCACTTCATAATGAGTGGGCTTTTTAGTATTTGGCTCTCCAACCTGGGCTCGAACCAGGGACCTGCGGATTAACAGTCCGTCGCTCTACCGACTGAGCTATTGGAGAATCTGCATGCGATTATAAGGACATTTGAAAGAGGGTCAAGGGAAAACTGTCATCTTTCTTACATTTTTTATCTGTATGCTTTTTATTTGAACAAAAAACAAAAGAATAAAGAAAAAATGATTGAAGGGCTTGCAAAGAAAAAAATCAATTGGTAGTCTGATACTAACAACAGAGCGTTTGAGCGAAAGCTTAAACAGTGTGGATTTAAACCCAACTTGCCAGCACTAAAATGGCTAAATAGGAGAAAGCGAATGAATACGCTCACTATCCCTCAAATTTTTGCAAATTTTTCTTTTTACAAAGAAAATTACCTTTCAATTATTAATAATGCTGATCAATACTATGTGCCTGTGAGAGGTGCTGAAGTACAAATTTGGCCGTTAACAGCGCATCAGTTATTTTTAGGCGATTTATTGCAACTTTGGTTTGCTGGTAAATGGACTGTAGATAACAAGAGAAAGCTTCTCATCAACACCATTTTAAGAGATAAAACTTTAGATCAAACTGAACAAGATTTATTTGTTTATGAGATTAAAGGTAGCTCGATTTCAGGTGAGGATAGTTCAACTGCTTGGTCAAGAAGTGAAAATAAGGCGGTTGATATTTCGGTAGGTTCAATTTTTCAATTTTATTGCGTATTTAAAGGGCTTTCACGTCCTATTCAAACTTTTAATAGCGCAGAAAAGCTGAAATCTGCAATTTAATTTCTCATATAATGAGCGCAAATTAGTTCTAATTTAGCGCTCAAAATGAATTGATGATTTTAGTTTTATAATTGAACATGTGTGAAAATTACCGTTATGCGAGTATAAGAATTTCTTTCTTATTTCTCTTTATGCTTAGAGTCTAGACATATAAGTTTTATCAAAAGTATCAAATTTATTTAATATTTTAAGTGAAATATCTTCGCCTGTAATAGATGTTGCAGATGTATGCTGTGAGTTAACAAGAATAATATCTAGATTAAGACAAAGGGTTCGTTTACTTTCAATAACAATAAATTGAGGTGAATGCTTTTTTAGGCATTTTGCGATATATCTTTTTAAGTTCTCTGTTTGATAGACATCTATAATTTGGTAACGCATGAGAGAGGCTTTACAAAAAAAATATAGACACATAATAGAACGTGAAGAATCAAGTATCTACAATTAAAAAGTATCAATATGTACAAAGCTATTATTAAGTTTATAAAAGTATTTTCTGCCCCAATTTTAATATTGAAGCAGTTTAAATTTAACTCAATAAAAATTGTAATTTAAAGATTAAAAATCAATTAATTTTAGATTCACCTAAATGGCGTGAACCTTCTAAAATCATACGAATCATAATCATGGTTTGTTCAGCAACTTCTTTACGTTGCTCCATAGGCATTTCAATAACTTTGGCACCCATATTGAAAACAAGCTGAGTAATCGCATTGGCAACAATTTCAGGATGAGTGAGGTTACTGTTATTTTCTTTTTCTAAACGTACAAGATCATCACGTAATTCTTGTTGGAAATAGTTAAGCTGACGTTCTACTGCTAATTTGTAAGAATTAGAACCTGTATAACCTTCACGTAATAAAAGGCTTAAATTGCCTTCATCTGCATTAAGCTGTTCAATAAAAACTTCTACAGATGTGCGAATAATACTGCTTTGCTTCGATGCTTTTAAACGCGCTTGATGCAAAATTTTACGTAATACACCACCAGAACGTTCAATCAGTTCAATAGCTAATTCATCTATATCTTTAAAATGACGATAAAAACTATTTGGTGCAATGCCTGCTTCACGTGCAACTTCACGCAAACTCAATGATGCAATACTTTTTTGTGGACCAATTAAATTGAGTGCAGCTTGGAAAAGTTCTTCTTTTGTAATTGTTGCTTTACGCCCAACTGTGCGTGCAGGAAGTGTTTCCTGAACATTTTTAGGTTCATGTGAAGTAGCGTCACTGCTTATTTTCATTGATTTTTCAGTCATGTGTTTGGGGGCAAAATAGCTTTAAATCATTATAACCATTACGGCTACACTTTGAAATGATTGGATACAATACAACTGTATATACAAATATATATACATGTGTATAATAATTGAAAATTCAAAGGCGTGGTGAACGAACTATGCATGCAATCGAAAAAACGAAATCTCCTTTATCTGCATTAGTAGATGTGGTGATAGATTCATATTCAGCAAATTTCTGGCTTCAAAAGTTGAATCCTTTATGGTCTGTAAATCAGGCGCTTGGTTCAATTGTTAAAAAAGAAATTATTGCAAATGACACAGTTGCTTTAACGATTGAATTTAATCGTAAATTTAACGTGGGTGAAGCAGGACAGCATCATCCAGTATTTGTTGTTGTAAAAGGAATTCGTTACGAACGCACGTACAGTTTGACGCAAGTAAGTGCTAAAAAAGTGCTACTTGTTGCTAAGAAAGTTGAGAATGGCGTTGCGAGTAATTGGTTGTTAGAACAATCTAAAGTTGGGGATGTTCTTGAGTTTGGTCGCCCTTATGGTGATATGCAACTTCCAGAGAATAATTCACCTTTGATTTTGCTTGCAGCGGGTAGTGGTATTACACCTATGTATAGCTTAATTCAGGCTTTGGTGGCTTCATCTAAAATTAAAACTTTGCCTGTAACATTGTTGTATTGGGTAAAAACTCAAGCAGATGCAGCATTTAAAGATGAGTTTGAACAATTAGCATCGAAGTATGGAAACTTTAATGTTGAATTTTTCTATACGCAAGATTCTGAACAACCAGCTTCGCGCTTAAACGAATCACATTTACAAGCTTTAAAAAATATTGAAGAAAGCACTGTATATGCATGTGGACCATCAGGTTTTACGACAAATGTTGAAGCCTTATTTGCTCATGCAAATGCTGTAAAAACAGAAGCTTTTAGTATGAGTCCTGTTGTTTATGATGATGTTGGTTTTGTGAGTGTTACGCTAACGCAATCTAATAAAGTCATTGCAATTCCTAAAGGTCAGCCAATTTTATTAGGTTTAGAGCAACAAAATGTTAAGCCTAAACATGGCTGTCGTATGGGTATTTGTAATAAGTGCGCATGCAATAAAGCTGAAGGTTCTACTAAAAATTTAGTAGATGGTTCACAAAATAATGAACCAGGAAATTTACTTAAAATTTGTGTTAACTCGGCACAAACTGACTTAGTTATAGATTTATAAAAGGGGCTATAAATATGAATATGCCAGTCAAATTAGAATATTTTAAAAACCCAAAAAATCGTGAATTAACTCCGGCAGAACAAGATGAGTTAGCACGTGAACTTGATGCGATTCGCCAAGAAGTTTTAGATGACCTTGGTGAAAAAGATGCTAAATATATTAACCGCGTGTATGCGACCGTTAAGTATTCAGAAATCATTGGTCGTGGCTTGTTGTTTGCGGGATGGTTTCCACCAGCATGGTTGTTAGGTACAGGTTTACTTGGTTTTTCAAAAATCATGGAAAACATGGAATTAGGACATAACGTCATTCACGGTCAATACGACTGGATGAATGATCCTAAATTCAACGGTACCAAATATGAGTGGGATATTGTTGGTACCGCAGACGATTGGCGTCAAACACATAACTATAAACATCATACTTATACCAATATTAAAGGTATGGATGATGATATTGGCTATGGCGTATTACGTTTATTCCCAGAACAACGCTGGAAAAAAGGCTATTTATTACAGCCTTTATATAGCATTCCATTCTGTTTGCTTTTCCAGTGGGGCGTTGCAATTCAAAACCTTGAAATTGGTAAATACCTGAAAGGGCGTATGACCAAAGAAGAGTTCAAGCAACGTTTTGCACCAATGAAAAAGAAAATCACCAAACAATTAGTGAAAGATTACGTATTTTTCCCTGTAATTGCTGGCCCTGCAGCGTTGCCTGTTTTGGCGGGTAACTGTGTTGCAAATGGTATTCGTAATATTTGGACATTCAGTATTATTTTCTGCGGTCACTTTACAAAAGATGTTGAAGTGTTCTCAAAAGATGTTTTAAAGGATGAAAGTCGCGGTCACTGGTACATGCGTCAAATTCGTGGTTCTTCGAACTTAACAGGTTCAGAAGCATTCCATATTTTGACAGGTCATTTAAGTCACCAAATTGAACATCATTTATATCCTGATATTCCTGCACGTCGTTATCGCAAAATGGCACCAAAAGTACAAGCAGTTTGTGAAAAATATGGTTTGAATTACAACAATGCAAGTTTGGTTAAGCAATACGGAAGTGTGATTAAGCGTATTGTGAAATATGCATTTCCATTTAAAAAGTAATAATTGAAAAGCTAAAAAAGCCACTATTGATTAGTGGCTTTTTTATCCGTACATATGCAGTTTGGACTTTAAGAGATAATAAAAGCTAGCAGCACAAAAATTACAATTAATTAGCTAAAGTAAATAAAATTAGTGAAATATATTATAAAAAAGTTGATAAAATGATGAGAAACTACGTCTTATTAATAGTTATTATGTCTTTTTACAAATCTTTACTATGTTGTTTTTTGTTTATGTAATGCCTATTTTTGCTCAATTCGCACCAATTTACTTCGATTATAATGATTAAAACTCTATAAGAATAATTTATAAATATAATTTAAATATATTATATAAGTGGATTAAATTGATTAAACTGTGTTCGCCTATGCTTTGGCTATTGTTAAGTAATTTGGATTAATAGAGATGAAAAAAATAAATTTAGCGTATTGGGGACTTGCAATTGCTACTACATTAGTAACAGCTAATGTGTCTGCTGCAATTACAGGTCAAGTTGATGTTAAGTTGAATGTATCTTCTGGTTGTAAAGTTGATAACTCCAATGAGAATGGAAATATTAACAAGTTTGGTACTTTAGATTTTGGTAAAACAGCATCTACCTGGGACAACATTTTAACTGCAGAAGTTGCTTCTACAGGTAACGGAAGTGACATTACCGTAACTTGTGATGAAGGTGTAAGTGGTTTTAAAGTGAGTATTGATGGTGGTGAAAAAGGTGATCGTCAATTAACGAATGGTACAGATAACGTTAAATATAATGTTTATCAAGATGCAGCTCGTTCAAAATTATATGAAATTAATACACCTGTAACATTTAATACAGCCGCAACAACTCCTGTAAAAGTTCCTGTTTTTGGTGCGGTTCCAGCAAATAGTACTCCGGTGTCTGAAGGTGATTATAAAGACACATTATTAGTAACAGTAACATTCTAATTTTTTAATAAATTTAGAATGATTGGGGCAGTAATGTTTAAGCAATATTTAATCTTAAAAAATACTTGTTTTATGGGTGTTTTAGCTTTTTTTGTTATTGCCCCTTCTTTTGCTGGTCAAGGCCTAACTCGTTTAAAAAGCACTCTTAATTTAGAGCCTGCTTGCATCATCAACTCAAAAATCGTGACAAATGGATCATCTAATCAAAAATTAGGTGAACTCGATTTTGGGGATCAATCTGCGAGTTTTAGTTCTGTAAATACAATGCTGACCAATGAATTTAATGCGATAAAAATACATTGTCCAGTGAATAGTCGTGTCAATGTAAGTTTTAATGCGGGTCAAAATTCAGCAAATATTCCGAGTGTAAATCAGTCCAAAGCGAATAGAGCAATGTCTGATGGTGCTGGGCATTTTATTGCCTATCAAATTTATAGAGACAATAAAAGTGGAACAGTTTTGACACCACAAACACAACTAAATTTTGATGGGGGCGTAGAGCAGCAAATTAAAATTTATGCTGAAGCTTATAACAGCAGTAATGTAGTGAAGGGTCAATATACTGATCAGATCACAGTAACAATAGCATTTTAAGAGTCAATATTATGCTGCGGTTTATTATATTCACATTCTGCTTTTTAGTTTATATGCCTTTACATGCTGAAACTTCAGCAAATATAAAGATTTCTGCAACTATCGAGAAAGGCTGTGCTTTTTATGACTCTGGAGCTGTTTTAGATTTTGGTAGCCATCCAACAAGTTCTAAAGAAACAAATGTCACTGCTAGTGTTGTAAATAATAGATCGACTTGGAGTTTAGAATGTACACCTGATATTCCAGTCAGTATTACATTTGATAATGGTAAAAACTTTGATACAGCTACTCAAACTAGACGTTTAAAAAGTGAAGTTGGTAATTATTTTGTTAATTATCAAGTTTATTCAAATGCGGCACACTCTAAAGTTATTGGTGTTAATTCACCTTCTAATACACTTTCTTTAATAAGTAACACTTTTGATAATATTCTAGATTTTGGTGTTTATGGATTAATCGACCTAAGTAAAGGCGAAACAAATAAACCATCTGGAAAATATTCTGATGAAGTGCTTATTACAATTATTTGGTAATTAAAATGCATAAGTTAATTTCTATTTATTTAGCTAAATTGGTTAATAAAGCTTTATTTTTATTGGTTGTAGCTGTATTAACTACGCAAATTATTTATGCAAAATCTAATTTTTTAATTTGGCCAATTTACCCTATTATTGAAAGTCAAGATAAAGCAGCACCAGTATGGTTAGAAAATATTGGTGATGAGGCATCTATAGTACAAATTAGAGTATTTAAATGGTTACAAAATGATAATAAAGATCAATATCAAAATCAGCAGGAAATTATTGCAAGCCCACCTATTGTAAAAGTTGCGGCAGGCGATAAGCAAATGATTCGATTAACGAAAGCTATTAATATTCCTGACTCTAAAGAGTATAGTTATCGTATTGTTGTAGATGAGTTACCAGTAGATCTAGAAAAAAAAGATGCAACCAGTAGTGTTAGTTTTAAAATGCGCTATTCACTACCATTATTTGTTTACGGTAAAGGGATTGGTAGCGGTAATAGTGTAGATACTAAAAAATTAAATAGTAAAAACCTTAATGCACGCCCAATTCTAAACTGGTCACTGGTTAAAAATAATAATAAGGATTATCTCGAGATTGAAAATTATGGATTACTTTCAGTGCGAGTTTCTGGTTTTCAAATAGAGGATAAGAAATATAAATCTATGGCTGGTAATAATACATTTGGTTATGTATTGGCTGGTGGGAAATTAGCATTTGATATTAATCAGGATTTTAAGTCCTTGTTATTACAGAATAAGCCAATTTATGCAATTATTGGGCAAGATAAAGAGCCTATTCTCTTAATTAAAAAATAATTGGATTTATGGCTATGCATATTAATTTGAAACTTAGTATTTTAAGTCAGTGTGTTCTATTAATTATGACATGTACTGTTTCTAAAATTAATGCTCAAACATTTACAGAAATACCTGCTATAAATATAAGTGTAAAGGAAATTCCTTATTTTAAATTTTATTTAGAATTAGTCATAAATACATATTCAACTCAAAAAGTTGTGCCAGTATTAGTTAAAGATAATGATTATCTTGTTCTAAGACGAGATCTTGAAAGTCTAGAGCTGGAATATACAAATTTTACTAGCACTAGTAATATATCTGAACAAGAATTAATTCAACTTGGATTAGAGAATACTGTTGATGATTGGGTTAAATTAAATACGAATGGTGGTGGATATTCTATTAAATATCAAAGTCAAAACCAGCAGTTATATTTAAATTTACCAACAGAATGGTTGCCTGAGCAAATGTTGGGTAAAGACTATTGGTATAAAAAAGCACCTTCTCAAAGTGGAACAGGATTATTAAATAACTTTGATGCTTATTACTATGTACCTCATCAGGGGGGAAATGCTTTAAATTTATATACAGAACAAAGGCTTTTTAGTCCCTTAGGTGTTCTAAGTCATTCTGGAGTATATAGCTCCCTTGAAGATAATGATGGTGAAAAAAAGAAAAATGAATATATACGATACGATACGACCTGGCGATTTGATGATGAAGAATCAATTTATACGGTCGAAGTTGGTGATATCTATTCGTTAAATAAAAATAGTTGGACGAGTTCAGTGCGTATGGGGGGGATACAGCTTCGTAAAAATTATTCTATTCGCCCGGATTTAATTACGTATCCATTACCTCAATTTAAAGGGGAAGTGGGTTTGCCAAGTACAGTAGATTTATTTATTAATGGAGCAAAAAATACCACTGAACAATTACAACCCGGACCATTTTTAATTACCAATGTGCCATTTATTAATGGTCGTGGTGAAGCTGTTATTGTGACGAGAGATGCTGTTGGTAGACAAATTTCAACGACTGTACCTTTTTATGTGTCGGGTGATTTACTTAAAAAAGGAATGTTAGATTATTCATTATCTTTAGGTCAGTTACGTGAAAACTATGGTATCAAAAATTTTGATTATGGGGATTTTATAACTTCATTTGATGCTCGCTATGGTGTAAATAATTGGTTAACTGGCGAGTTTCACGTAGAAGGGAACGATAAGATTTGGAATACGGGTGTTGGTGCTGTATTTTCCATAAAAAATTTCGGGGTGTTAAATACTTCATATACTCATAGTTTTGTTGAAGAATCACCTTTTTCAACAGGTAGTAATACTGGGGAAGGTCATCAATTTACAGTGGGTTATCAATATCAACAGAGCCATTTTGGCTTTAATGCTGCGCATACTAGAAGAGATGAAAACTTTTCGAATCTAGCAAATTACTATAGTTCTAATTTAGGTTCAGTAAATTCAGAAGAAAGCACAAATGCAAATATCTTTATTTCAGGGAAAAATACAGGAACATTTGGGGTAGGTTATTTCAATATTAAACGAAGTAATTTTGATAATACCGAACTTTTAAGTTTATCTTGGGCACCTGTTTTACCTCCATTTTTGTATGGCGCATCTGTTTCATTAAGTGCGAATCAAGATTTAAATGAAAAAACGTGGAGTGGTGCGTTACAAATGACGTTCCCATTGGGTCGTACACCAAGTCGAATTAGTGCAGGACACCAATATCAAGAAGATGGTGCAAGTTCTAGTTTTGTGAACTATAGCTATCAAATGCCTACAGATGGTGGGTTTGGGGTGGATTTAACACATAAATTTAATGAACGTGGAAATGATTTTAGTCAAGCGCAACTTCGTTATCGTAATCGTTATATGAATTTTGATGCGGGCATTTCAGGTCATGATGAATATGATCAATGGTATGGTGTGTCTGGTTCATTTGTGTGGATGAAAAACTCTTTATTTTTCTCTAATCGATTAGGGGAATCTTTTGCTTTGGTTGATACAAATAAAAATGAAAATATTCCAATTCGTTATGAGAACAATTTAATTGGTGAAACGAATAGAAAAGGCTATTTATTTGTACCGAATGTCACTCCATATTATAGCGCCAAGTATTCTATTGATCCTTTAAATCTATCATCAAGTTATGCAACGCCAGTAGTTGAGAAAAGAGTGTCCGCAAAATTGGGTACAGGGATTGTTATTGAGTTCCCTGTGAAAAAAATTACTTCTGCAAGTGTGTATTTAAAACTCAGTAACGGAGAGCCTGTTCCTGTTGGTTCCATTGTTCATCAAAATGGGAAAGATTCAACTTATGTAGGAATGGATGGTATTGCATATATTACAGAGGTTGATGCTACAAATAACTTAACCGTAGTTTTAGAAGATGGGCGTTCTTGTCAGGCTAAATTTGATGCAGTTTTAGATTTTGATGAAATTCAGAGTATCGAGAATGTGGTGTGTGAAATACATGGAGATGAGAATGAATAAAGCATTTAGGTATTTATCGGTAGTTTTATTATCATTTTCTGCACAATATGCATATGCAGATTGTAGTGCATACTCTCAACCTGCAAATTTAGGTCCAGTAAGCTCCTTTGATGTACCTAATTTACCTTCACAGCAAATGTCTGGCGGGCTTTCATGTGTTGGAAGCTTGACGCTTGCATCAACTTCACACATTAAATATAGACCTATCGTCGCGCCCACAACTTTAGTTCATCAAAATGGAGTGAATATTGCGCGTATTGTAATTCGTGACTCTCAAAATAATATTGTACAAACTGGTGTTGAAAGAGATTTAAGTTCATTTTCTTTACTTTCGTTATTTGGCGGTCCCAATAGTAGTATTCCTTTTCAAGTATTTCTTACGGAGTCTGTAAGCTTAAAACCGGGAGTGTATACGGGGAATTTACAAATAAAATGGTATTACTATGTCGGTGCTCTTGGAATAGGTGGAGTTAATTTATTGGACTATAGAAGTCCTGGTTTAGTGTATTCTTGGATTTGGGGGGTTACCAATTGGGGGACTGGTTTAGATGCCATAGTACCTATTACCTTAATTGTGAAAGAAGATTGTCGTATTAATACATACAACGTAGATTTAGGTTCTGCTGCCTTAGTATCTAAATTTGATACAGCTAGTGGTATGGTTCAAATTATTTGTTCTGCACAAACACCTTATAGTGTTGGGCTTTCGAATGGACAGAACTTTAATACAACAAGACGTTTGAAGCATCAATCTAAAAATAATTATATCGCATATGATATCTATAAAAACTTTTCCCCTCAGCGGTGGGGAAGTGAAGGTGCGGAAAGATGGAATAGTACAGATGCTTCTATATATCCAGGCGTGCATGATGGTACTACCAGACAAACGTATTCATTCACTACTAAGATTATTGAGCCATCCACTACTATTGCACCTGAAGGGGTTTATACAGATACACTGCAAGTAGAAGTAAGGTTTTAGTTTTAGTCTTTATTAAATTATTAAATTATTAAATTATTAAATTATTAAATTAAGATTTAAGCCAATTCTTTAGCTTTTTCTAATATAGGAAGATGAGTGCTTTTCCCAACATAATAGGAATAGTGCGCCAAATTAAGCATAGCAAGATCTTCATCACTATTTCCATAAGCATAAATATGTTGATATTGGCTTAATTGATATTTTTCTAAAACACGAATTGCTTTTTGTTGAGCGCTACAATCTGCTGAAGAATAGTGCCCTGTATAGTGACTATTAATGATTTCTGTTTCTGTGCAAATTAAGTCAACGCCTAGAGATTCTGCAACGTATTTCAAATAAACATCTACTGTTGCAGAAACCAAAACAACATGATCACCTAATACTTGATGCGTACGTAATCTTGCTAATAATTCAGGATTATAACTTTTGATAATATGATCTGCATATTCTTGAGCAATTGAATCTATTTCACTAACTTTGGCATTTTTAAACATGGCATGAAAGAGTTTATGGCGCATGGCATGTGCAGGATAAGCCTTTAAGTAATAGGCTTGAATCCAAGGTAGTATTTTAAAACCTTGTTTAATAATATGCCGTTTAGATAAAGCGTAAAAAATGAACCCTGTGAAACTATCTTTCGTACACAAGGTTCCATCAAAGTCGAATAACGCTAAATTTTTATACTTTTTGCTTTTCTCATACATGTTTCAAAGCGTCCATTTACGCGAGTTGCGAACCAATTCGTGTTGTAGTCACGGCTTAATTTTGGTCCCGTAATAACAACTTCAGGCATAATTGCATAGATTGGTTCTTTATTTGTTGCTTCTTTATAAAGTTTAGCAACGGCTCTATATGTTGCTGTATCTTCAAATTTCTTTTCTTTTTCTTTCTTTAAATCTGAACGAATTTGGCGTGGCGTAACTAAAATATTATGTTGTGTGAATACATTAATTAGTTCGCGTTCAGACTGACTTTTTGCAGATTTAGGTGAGCCATTTTTATCGTAAAGAAGTAAGTCACCGTCTAAATCCAATTCTGCTGTTGTTAAGTCATTTAGCATACTTTGAAAGGCTGCATTACGGCTTGAGTACATTCCAGAGTTATAGTCTGCGAAGCGGTAGAGTGGCTTGTCGTAATCTGCGGAATACATCATTAATCGATGAATACCATAATATAAGCCACCATATTGGCTGTATAAGTCGGTACGTAAATCTGCAATGCTGCCACTTTTACGTTTATGTTCTTTGGCATAGCTAATATGAACTTGCATAGAACCCAAGGTGGTAATTGGATTCATCTTTTCACCAATATCTTGCCCGACTAATTTCGCTGCACCTGTTAATGCGCTGACATGATAATGCTTAGACATATAGTCGAAAATTTCACGATACAATTCATCAAGTTGACGTTCTGTTTTAACACGACGCATTTGGCTTAAATAGTTATCTTCAGGACTAGGCTGATTTTTTAAAACGTCTTGGAAATAACCTGCAATAGGAGCGCCAATGGTATCGCCCAATTTATCTGTAAATTTTTCTTCTAAACGTTCTTGAACTTCTTTAACTGCTTTTTCACCCAAACCATAAACTTGAGGGTCTGCATGGAAATTCGATTCCTGATCGACCACAGCAATAATGGTACACATGTTTTCTTTGGTTTGTGGAATACCAAATTGTTCTGAAATATCGTAAATATCTTTAGACCAAGAATCTCGGTCACTTACTCGATTAGGTAATAAGCGTTTTACTTGTTCTTGTTTTAAAGTTGGTTCGTCGCTAGACCACCAAGAGCTATCACCACACGCGGTTAATCCAATAGATAAAGCTAAAACAGATAAAGGTTTAAGCATTGAAAAAATAACTTTTTCTTTCATATTTAGGAAAACTCGTTTAGAGGTGATGAGCCTATAGGGTAGATGAAGTATACTATGCAAGTCGTCAACGTTAAGAATATATATGTATATTGGTCCTTATCAACTGTCAAATAATTTGATTGTCGCTCCTATGGCAGGAGTTACCGATCGTCCATTTAGAACGCTATGCAAGTATTTTGGTGCAGGGCACGCTGTTAGTGAAATGATGACGTCTGATAAGACCTTACGTATGAGTAAGAAAAGCTTATATCGTGCCAACTTTGATGGTGAGCTTTCCCCAATTTCAGCGCAAATTGCAGGTTCAGATCCTGCCGATTTAGCAGAAGCTGCAAGATATCAGGTGGCAAATGGCGCACAAATTGTTGATATTAATATGGGATGTCCTGCTAAAAAAGTATGTAATAAATTAGCTGGTTCTGCACTTTTACAAGATGAAGATTTAGTTGCACGTATTTTAGATACCGTTGTTACCGCAGTTGATGTACCTGTAACGTTAAAAACCCGTTTAGGTTTTTTAAATGGTCATGAAAATATTATGCGCGTTGCCAAACGTGCAGAAGAAGCGGGTATTACGGCATTGGCTTTGCATGGTCGTACACGTGAAGATATGTATTTAAATACTGCTCGTTATTCTTTAATTAAAGATGTGAAAGAAATGCTCAGCATTCCTGTGATTGCCAATGGCGACATCGACAGTCCTGAAAAAGCGAAATATGTTTTGGACTATACAGGTGCAGATGCAGTCATGATTGGACGTGCTGCACAAGGTCGACCTTGGATTTTTCGTGAAATAGCACATTATTTACAAACAGGCGAACATTTGGCTGCACCAAGCATTCAAGAAGTAAAAGAAGTTTTACTTGGACATTTAGCAGAACTTTATGAATTTTATGGTGAATATTCAGGATGTCGTATTTCACGTAAACATATTGCGTGGTACACCAAAGGTTTACGCTCAAGTAACGAATTCCGTCAAAATATGTATAAAGTCGAATCGACTGTAGAGCAATATAAAGTTGTTGAAGATTACTTTAATAACCTGCTTATGCATGGTGAAATTATGAGTGATGTTCAAGTAGAACAAGTCAACTTACTTGAAACGAAATAAAGTAAAAAAGCTTCTCATGAGAGAAGCTTTTTTATTGCTATTTAATCTACATTTATTTCTAGAACAAGCTGATTAATTAAATCTGTTGCTTCTAATTCACGAATTTGTGAAACATTTGAACCTGCCCAAAATGCGCCATAGCCAGAATCGCCATGTTTGCTTGCAGCCGTATGAAGTTGTTTACCTAAGTCGTATGCATAAGGATATGGTGGAACTTGCGGGCGAGTAGGTGTATCAACCTCTTTATGCCAATGATTAATTAAACCACGTGCAGGTCGACCTGAAATACTTGCCGTAATTTGTGTTAGCGGTTGGTCAAATAAAGCTTTTCTATAGGCATCGTTTGCACTAGAGGTTTTACATTGCACAAAAGCTGTGCCGAGTTGTACTGCATCTGCACCTAAGTCTAAAAATTGCTTGGCTTGATGACCATTCATAATGCCACCTGCGGCAATGACAGGAAGTGTGCAATTTTGTTTTAGAAGCTGAACTAAGTCTTCGGTACGAATGGCTGTATCAAAGCTTTCATTGAAGATACCTCTATGCCCACCAGCTTCAATACCTTGCGCAATAATAATATCGATTCCTGCTGCTTCAATGGCTTTAGCTTCTGCTAAGTTTGTTGCTGAAACTAAAGTGATAATTCCTGCATTTTTTAAAGCTTTAATTTGATGTACGTGTGGAATACCAAAATGGAAACTAACAGCTTTCGGCTTAGTTTCTAAAACTAAATTGAGGAAGTCATCATTATCTTTAAAGCTTGGATAAATACAATTTAAGCTTGTTGGTACTTCTGCATCTAATTCTTTAAATTTGTCAGCAAAAAGAGCAATCCAGTTTTGTGAAACTTCACTATTTAAATCACGGCTTTCGTGACAGAAAAAATTCACCTGAAAAGGCTTATCTGTTAATTCTTGAGTATGCAAAATTTGCTTTCGAGCAGCATCAACAGTACTTGCTCCCAAACCTAAAGAGCCAAATGCACCTTGATTCGATACTTGAGCCGCTAATTCAGGTGTTGAAACGCCTGCCATTGGGGCAAGGAAAATAGGATGTTGAATTCCTAATGTGTCTAATAAACTCATTTGCATACTCCTTATTGCTTCTTACACTTTGCCCAAGCTAGAAAAATTTGGCAAATAATATTCGTTATTTACTTTATAAATAGAATTAAAAAGAGCAGATGTTTTACATTTCAAGCGACAAGCTCTGTCGTTGTGGAGATGGTTGGACATCGCATTTTTCACATAAATTTTATAATCAACTTTTCTCTTAAATTACATCTCTCATGTCTGATCGTATCCGTGAAAAACTGCAAATTTTAGCCGATGCTGCCAAATATGATGTTTCATGTTCATCGAGTGGTAGTGATCGTAAAAATAAAGACAAAGGTCTGGGCAATACCGGCTCAGGAATTTGTCATAGCTATACAGAAGATGGTCGCTGTGTATCTTTGCTTAAAATTTTATTTTCAAATGTTTGTATTTTTGATTGCGCTTATTGTGTATCACGTCGTTCAAATGATGTGAAAAGGGCAGCATTTACGGTGCAAGAGGTGGTTGATTTAACCATGAACTTTTATCGCCGTAATTATATTGAAGGGCTGTTTTTAAGTTCAGGGATTTTTAAATCCGCAGATTACACCATGGAGCGCATGCTTCAAGTGGTTAAAAAATTGCGTTTAGAAGAAAATTTTAATGGATATATCCATTTAAAAACCATTCCAGGAGCATCTCAGGAAATTATTACAGAAGCTGGTTTATATGTAGATAGAATGAGCATTAATTTAGAAATGCCAACAGAAGCAGGCTTACAAAAATTTGCGCCTGAAAAATCGCATTCAGAAGTGCAAAAAGATTTAGGGATTGTTCGAGATAAACTCATTCAGCTTAAAGAAGATAGGCAAATTATTCGTTCGACACCTAAGTTTGTTCCTGCGGGGCAAACCACGCAAATGGTCGTAGGCGCACATAATGAATCTGATAAAGACATTATTTTAATGGCAGATCATCACTACAAAGCTTTTAAATTAAAGCGCGTTTATTATTCGGGCTATATTCCAATTAATGAGGAAGAAAAAGCATTGCCTGCAATTGGTTCTGCACCACCTTTATTGCGTGAAAATCGCTTATATCAAAGTGATTGGTTAATGCGTTTTTATGGTTTCGATGCCAATGAGCTTGTAGATGATGAACACCCAAATTTAGATTTAGATGTAGACCCAAAATTAAGTTGGGCGCTGAGGCATCCTGAAGCATTTCCTGTAGATATTAACCAAGCAGATTACAAAATGATTTTGCGCGTGCCTGGAATAGGGGTGAAGTCTGCTAAAAAAATTGTACAAGCGCGCCGTTTTGGCAAAATTTATATTGATCAATTAAAGCGTATGGGTGTTTCTTATAATAGAGCGCAACATTTTATTCGTTGTGCAGATACGCCAAAATTTCAAAAGGAACAACATTCAGCGCAAATTCGTAGGCAAATTTTGCAATCTGGACAATCGAAATATACTCAGCAACTTTCACCACAATTAGGCTTTGGTTTTTAATGGCGACGTATTGTTTTGACGGAACATTTACAGGGCTTTTAAGTTGTGTGTTTCGTTGTTTTCAATTTAAAGAATTTGATGTGAATGTTACTGCAAATCCTAAAAGCCAAAATGGTTTATTTGATGACTTTATTGAAGTTGCTTCAAATGATGAACATGCACAGCGTGTTTGGCAGGGATTAAAACAAAAAACATCTGCAAATAGCCTAAGAAATTTTTACTACAGTTTTTTGTCGGAAAAAGACGAAGCTTTTCAGCATTGTTTGAATTTCGCAATTTATGTATTTCAGTCGCAAAAACCTGTCGATCGAAATTTTGGTCATGTTGATGTTTTAGGGATTTCACAATGGGCAAAACAAGTTGGTCGTGAAAAGCACAGAATGGAAGCTTTTGTGCGTTTCAAAAAATGTAAAGATGGCTTATTTTTAAGTTTGGTCAGACCAGATTTTAATGTTTTACCACTCATTGAAAAGCATTTTAAATCACGTTATCAAGACCAGAAGTGGCTCATTTATGATGAGCAACGTAAATTTGGTATTTATTATGATTTAGATGTTGTGCATCAAATTGAAATGAATGCACATGAAATAGATACGCAACTGCAAATAGGGCATAGCCAGAACTTTAGTATTGAACTAGATGATGACGAAGTACTTTATGATCAATTGTGGAAAGATTACTTTAATAGCGTGAATATTAAGGCACGAAAAAATATGAAACTTCATATTCAATATGTACCAAAAAGATATTGGCGCTATATGAATGAAAAGACACTTTAAATAGTTGAAGCCAAATTTTTTATTATATGCATAATGGTGCTTATATTTAAATATTGAATGTGAGAAAATGAATGAAGCCGTTGCTTTGGACGACTTTAATTGCAAGTATTGTTTTTACAGGCTGTTCTAAAACAGAAGAAGCGAAAACTGTTGTAAATGAAAGCCAATATAAAGTGAAAGATGTTGCGACATTACAAACACGCTTTGAACAATTAAATGAAAAGCTTGCTACCGATTTTAAGCAATTTAAACAAACACAAAGTATGGCTTTTGCACAGCAACTTCCACTTGATGTAAATGATTTAAAAACATTGAATATGCATTTGGTTGCGAGTACATCTTTAAAACCAACAAAATTGGCATATTGCGATTTAATGAATGGCTACTTTACAGAGATGTATCGTTTAGGACACTACAATCTACAATTGCTAAAAGATGTTAAATTGCCAAATGCAGCAAATGAAAATCTTCAGACAAATTTCTCTTCTTCTGATCAATTTTATGACTTCATTTTGAATCGTTATACGACATATAGACAAGTCCAACAAATAATGGGATATGGCTGTAATTTAAAAGAAGCCTTGAGATAATATAAAGTGCCTAAAAAACCTACTTTCATGTAGGTTTTTTATACTTTTAAGGAATCATAAAAATGAAAAAAGACGATTTTTTCTGCAAAAAATGTGTAGTTAATTTTAAATGATTAGAAATTAGAATATTAAATAATTTAATTGATAAGAAGTCTTAATGAGTCATTGGTCTAAATAAATATAAAAAATAATAGATAGAAGCTATAGAGTAATTAAGGCTATTTTTTAATAAAGAGATATTTAAGTCGTTTTATATTGATTTGTTAAAATTAAATTATTGTTTAATATAAAATTATAATTATTATGTGAAAAATATAGTTGTATTTAGCTTATTGTTTTTTGATCAATAAACATTCAAATGACTCTTAATATTGATTGTGAAATGAGCAATTAAAATTAAGTATATGAAAAAGATATATATTTTATTTATAAATATTAGACTAAAGGCGTACATGGTTGCCTATCTTTGATACTTGCTTTTCTTTAAAATCTCCGAAGTTTTTAGCAGTAATTTTTTGTAGTTATTGTTTATGTTTACTGTAAGCGTAACTTTTTAGTTTTAAAATTTATTAAAAGGGCCTCCCATGGATATTCATGTTGATGAGCATGCTCAGCCACCAAAGAAACAAAAGTTTTATCAAATTCTTTATGTGCAAGTAATTTTCGCTATTTTAGCGGGTATTGCATTAGGTCATTTTGCGCCAGATCTTGGTGAAAGCTTAAAACCGTTAGGTGATGCTTTTATTAAACTTGTTAAAATGATTATTGCTCCAGTCATCTTCTTAACGGTATGTACTGGTATTGCTGGTATGACCAATATGGGTTCTGTGGGGCGTGTAACAGGTAAAGCAATGCTTTACTTCATTACTTTCTCTACTTTAGCGCTTATTGTAGGTATGGTTGTTGCCAATATTATTCAACCTGGTAAAGGTTTAAATATTGATCCTGCTCAACTTGCTGGCGATAAAGTCGCAACTTATGTTGAAAAAGCTCACGATGCTTCTATTGTAGACTTCTTCATGAATATCATTCCAAAGACTTTAGTTAGTCCATTGGTTGCTGGTGATATTCTTCAAGTTCTATTTGTAGCTGTATTGTTTGGTTTGGCTATTGCAAGCGTTGGTGAGAAGGGCAAACCTGTTACAGAATTTTTGAATCATTTAACTGTACCTGTATTTAAATTAGTAGGTATGTTAATGAAGTTCGCTCCTATTGGTGCGTTCGGTGCTATGGCATTCACCATTGGTGCTTATGGTATTTCAAGTATTGGTAACTTAATGCTATTAATCGCGACCTTCTACATCACGTCATTATTGTTTGTGATTGTAATTTTAGGCGCGGTTGCTAAATACAATGGTTTCTCTATTTTTGATTTAATCCGTTATATCAAAGATGAATTATGGCTTGTATTAGGTACATCTTCTTCTGAAGCAGCTTTACCAACTTTAATGAATAAGATGGAAAAAGCAGGTTGTGAAAAGTCTGTTGTAGGTTTGGTTATTCCTACAGGTTATTCATTTAACCTTGATGGTACAAACATCTATATGACAATGGCGGCATTATTCATTGCACAAGCATGTAATATCGACCTTTCAATTGGTGAACAAATTACATTGTTATTAGTTGCTATGATTAGTTCTAAAGGTGCAGCAGGTGTTACTGGTGCAGGCTTCATTACTCTTGCAGCTACATTATCTGTAGTTCCAGCAGTTCCTGTAGCAGGTATGGCATTGATTCTTGGTATTGACCGTTTCATGTCAGAATGTCGTGCATTAACGAACTTAGTTGGTAATGCGTGTGCAACAATTGTTGTAGCACGTTGGGACAATGCTTTAGATAAAGAAGTATTAGATGAAACTTTAAAAAAGAAAGTTTAATTTAAGAATTTTAAAAAGCCCTTCGGGGCTTTTTTTATTGATTAAAATAATGTGGTAAAGATTAGGTGAAGATGCGATAGTAAATTTATTTATAATTGGACTGAATAATATTTAGTATTCGAAACAAAGTTAAGTTTATTGATTTTTAATAGGTTTTTTATCTTGTTAATTTTATAGGTTGGGTTAATGATTATTAATGTAAGATTTTTTTTGACTTGTATCTGTATTTTTTTTAGTTCGCTACTACACTCAGATAATGATATTGAGAATAATCTCCATGGGTACTGGTCGTGTAGTAATTATTCCGAATTAGAAGATTATAATATATTAGAAATTTATAATTTAAAGTTTGAGCATAAAAAATCATATCAAAATGGAATTATGCACTTTGTTAATTTAGATGGAGAGGCTATTGTAAAATATAATCTTATCAATGATTTTATAGTGGATGAAAATGATTTAGTTTTTAAAAATACCGAAGTTTTAAATCATTCTATAGATAATGTTGTTTTTGATGATAAATATAAAGTATCTGATATATTTCGAGATATTTCTTCAGATGTACAGGTTGCTTATAAAATTAAGTTAATAACAAATAGTGAGTTAGTATATAAGTCTAAAGATATTGATTTTGAATGGTTATCCATAAAATCTAAATGCCAAAAAGTTAATGATGAAAAAGATTTGCCAGTTTTTTAATTAGATGTAATTTAGTTAAAAGCCCATCATAAGATAGGCTTTTAATAATTTAGCTTTTTAAATTAACAACCAGTCAGTTGCTCAGGTTTTGGTTTTTCATTTGGGAAGAAAATAGGGCGAAGTTTTACACCAACACCATTACCAATGAATGCAAAAATAAGCCATAACCAACCATGTAAGCTACCAGAAGCAATACCACTGAAATAAGCACCAATGTTGCAGCCATACGCTAAACGAGCGCCATAACCTAACAATAATCCACCTACAATGGCAGCAATTAATGAACGCTTAGGAATATTGAAGTTAGGTGCAAATTTACCTGCAAGACTTGCAGCAAATAAAGCACCAATCATAATGCCAAAGTTCATCATTGAGGTAATATCAAACCATAAAGATTCTGCTAAAGCTTTAGCATTACCTGGTTGTTGCCAATATGCCCAAGATGCAACATCAACACCTACAAAACTTGCAGATTTAGCAGCCCAAACAGCAAGTGCAGAAGTTACCCCCCAAGGACGACCAGCAAGTGCGAGCGTTGCAAAGTTAAGCAGAGTAAGAATAATACCGCCCCAAATGAGTGGCCAAGGTCCACGAATAAAACGCTTCCAACCTTGGTATTCACTTCTAGGTTCAATTTCAAGTGAACCATGACGTTTTTTCTCAGCAAAAACTGTAATGGCAGCAATTAAAGCAAAAAGCACAAAGTTGATGAGTAGAGCAGGTGCAACACCTAAGCTAGACACAAGTGAAATAGGTGCTAAATGCGGAAGATTAAACCACCAATCAATATGCGAAGTTGCAATTAAAGAACCTAAGCAGAAGAAAACAAGTGTCACGATCATACGTGCGCTACCGCCACCAACTGTATAAAGCGTACCTGAAGCACACCCACCGCCTAATTGCATACCAATACCAAAAATAAAGGCACCAATCATCACAGACATAGAGACAGGGCTAACATTGCCTTTTACAGGATTACCAAATAATTCACCTGCACCTAAAGCAGGGAAAAATAGTAAAACGGCAAGGCTAAGCATGATCATTTGAGCACGTAGCCCACGACCACGACGTTCTTTAATAAAAACACGCCAGCTAGATGTAAAACCAAAAGAGGCATGATACAAAGTCATACCGAGTGCGCCACCAATCAAAAACAAAAGTGCTTGATTGGTGCTGACAACTTGATAAGTACCTAAAGTACCAAGAATTAATAAAATAAAGGCCACCCAAACCGATACATTTGAACGGTTTGCAGGTGCTGCAATAATAGACATGGGAGAAATAGTAAAACTAACAATAGTGTGACTATTTTAAAGTATTTAAAATAATAAGAAGTTGGAAAAAGCTTAGAAAATATGAATTAATGCTGAATATAATTGATTTAATAAATCAATTATATTCATATGTGAATTTTTGGTTAAAACGTACTTACATTAAAAAATGAGCCAATGAAGCTTGCAAATGCCATCGCAATAACACCCCATATGGTCACACGTAAACTGCCACGAATAATAGACGTGCCTGCAAAGTAACTTGAAACTGCACCTAGAATTGCTAAAGATAATACGCCTACAATCATTACTGTTTTACCAACGAAGCCTTCGGGGCTTAGTAATATGGCAAACATAGGAAATAATGCACCCAAAGAAAAGGCAAGGGCAGAAGAACCCGCAGCTTGTAATGGATTGGCTGATGTATTTTCATGAATCCCAATTTCATCACGTGCATGTGCTTCAAGTGCATTATGAGCAGTAAGTTGGACTGCAACTTCGTGCGCTAAATCTGGCTGTAAGCCACGTAAAACATAAATATGAGTCAGTTCTTTGAGTTCTAAATCTGGATTTTTTTCTAATTCATTACGTTCTGTATGTAAATCTGCTTCTTCAATATCTACTTGAGATTTCACAGAAATATATTCACCCGCAGCCATGGAGCTTGCACCAGAAATTAAACCTGCCACACAAGTAATTAATAAAGTTTGTGTAGATGCACCACTTGCAGCCATCCCCATAATTAAGCTGGTTACCGAAATAATTCCATCATTTGCACCTAAAACAGAAGCACGTAACCAGCCTGCACGTTGAATAAGGTGTTTTTCTTGATGATGAGAATAATACATTTATAGCGCTCTTATATTTAATTTTGGGTTAACCATAGCGAATGTATGATTGATTAATCAAGTGAATTACATCGGTAAATACAAAAAAGCCCCAATTATATTGAGGCTTCTTTGTATTATTTTTAAATATTTAAAAAATTATTGCTCGGCTTTTTCTTTAACATCAGCTGCGCCTTTTTCAACTGCACCTGCAACATGTGCAGTTGCATCTTTTACAGCTGCTTTGGCATCAGCAGCAGCTGCTTGTGTTTTAGCGGCAGCTTCATCAGCAGCTTCGTTAATTTTTGCAGTAGCAGTATCTGTTGCAGCTTTAGTTTCAGATGCAGCATGATCAGTTGCTGTAGCAATATCATGTGTTGCTTGAGATGCAGCATTTTCTAAATGTTCACCTGTAGTTGCACCTGTTTCGGGTGCTTTATCTTTGTTACAACCCACAAGTGCAACAGTAGCAACAAGACCTAAAGCAATAAATAACTTATTCATTCTGATTTTCCTTTTGTTATCCCCAAATGCGGGTTCGTTTAAAATATAATCTATTTTTCTGATATATAAATATTCATTATTGTTTATAAAATGTAATTTTTATTATAAAAACTTCTGTGAAAAAAAAGGCTTAGCATCTTTCGATGCTAAACCTTTTTTTGTGATTTTTCGCTTATCTAACGACTTAGTTACCACTACGAATAATGTAATCAAAAGCAGATAACGAAGCTTTAGCACCTTCACCTGTCGCAATAATGATTTGCTTGTACGGAACAGTTGTACAGTCACCCGCTGCAAATACACCTTTTACATTGGTTTCATTGCGGTCATTAATTACAATCTCACCGCGGTTTGAAAGTTCAACATCTGTTGCTTTTAAGAAATCTGTATTTGGTAATAAACCAATTTGTACAAAGATTCCTGCAAGTTCGACAGTGTGTTCAACATCAGTTGCACGGTCTTTGTATTTAAGTGCTGTTACTTGTGAACCATCACCAACCACTTCTGTAGATAACGCATTCTTAATTACAGTAGTGTTTGGCAAGCTGTTCAATTTGTCTTGAAGTACTTGGTCAGCACGTAATTTAGTATCAAACTCAACCAATGTTACATGCTCAACAATACCTGCAAGGTCAATTGCAGCTTCTACGCCCGAGTTACCACCACCGATCACTGCAACACGCTTGCCTTTAAACAATGGACCATCACAGTGTGGGCAGTATGCAACACCACGTGTACGGTATTCTTGCTCACCTGGAACGTTCATTTCTCTCCAACGCGCACCTGTTGAAAGGATGACAGTTTTAGATTCTAGTTTTGCACCATTTTCTAAAGTCACTTCAACAAGTCCATTTGCTGTTGCATCTGCACCTTTAATGTCAGATACACGTTGCAAATTCATAATGTCTACACCGTACTCACGTACATGTGCTTCCATTTCAGCAGCAAACTTAGGACCTTGTGTTTTTTGGATAGAGGTAAAGTTCTCAATATCCATTGTATCCATCACCTGACCGCCCATGCGTTCAGCTACGATACCTGTTTTAATCCCTTTACGTGCTGCATAGATAGCAGATGTATTACCCGCAGGTCCACCACCAATAACTAGTACATCAAACGCTTCTTTAGCATTTAATTTCTCAGCATCTTTTGCAGCAGAGTTTGTATCAAGTTTTGCAATAATTTCTTCAAGTGTCATACGACCTTGACCAATGTGTTCACCATTTTGGAATAACATTGGAACAGCCATAATTTTGCGTTCTTCAACTTCTTCTTGGAAGAATGCACCATCAATCATGGTAGCTGTTGTGCCAGGGTTGTTAATTGCAATTAAGTTCAATGCTTGAACAACGTCAGGGCAGTTATGACAGCTTAAAGATACAAATACGTCGAAGTCAGCTTTAATGCCTAAGCCTTTAATTTGAGCAAGAACTTCATCAGATACTTTTGGTGCATAACCTGAAACTTGTAACAATGCCAAGATCAAAGATGTGAACTCATGACCCATTGGTAAACCTGCGAAGTTTACACGTGGTTGTTCACCTACTTTTGCAATACCAAAACTTGGCGCACGAGAGTTAGTACCGTCAAAACGAGCAGTGACTAAATTAGAAAGCTCTGCAATTTCTGAAACAAGCTCTTTAATTTTGTCTGATTTATCAGAACCATTTAAAGTTGCAACAATTTCAATTGGGCTTTCAAGGCGTTCAAGAAGTGTTTTTAATTGAGCTGAAGTATTTTGATCTAACATTGCTAACGTCTCCAAAGGAGTAAATGTTTATTTGATGAGAGAATCATAGAACAAACCATTAAATTGAGGAAACAGTTTGTTTTTATCTTGATAATCGGTTTTTGGGATTAAAATGCAAAATAGTACAATTAATCAACAGTATATTCGTGTATAGCTTCATGTAAGAATGGGGTAGAAAAGGTAAATTTCAAGTAATACTGAGCATTTAAAGTGAAAAAAGTATGAATTTTATGAAAATAATAATAATCTGATTAAGGTAATGAATCTTGTAAATAGAGAGTATTAAGCGTGAGTTTAAAGAAAGGAATTTATCAGCATTATAAAGGCAACCTGTACCAAGTATTTAATGTGGCAACGCATAGTGAAACACGAGAGCAAGTCGTTGTTTATCAATGTTTATATGGTGATTACTCTATGTGGGTGCGACCATTAACTATGTTTACAGAAACAATTACAACATCGGATGATCGTGAAATTGAAAGATTTAAATTAATTCAAGAAACAGAGTAATTTAATAATTAAAAGAGTGTAAAAATGAGTCAGAATTTTTTAGCAAAAATCGATGCGTTATATCAACAATTTCAAGCACATGATCAGGCTCATTCAGATCGTTTAAAACGTTATAGAAATATAGAGCCTGAATCTGCTGAATTATTAAATGTACTCATTCGAGCGCAACAATCTAAACGTATTTTAGAAATTGGTACATCAACAGGTTATTCCACTTTGTGGTTGGCGTATGCAGCGCAAGCAACTTCAGCAAAAATTACTACTTTGGAAATTGACGCTGAAAGGTCGGAGCTTGCACATCAAAATGCAGTCGATTTTTCACTTGATCGTTTTGTTGAGTTTTTAGTTTTTGATGCACAAGATTATTTGCGTCAAACCACAGAAAAGTTCGACTTTATTTTGTTGGATGCAGAACGTGATGCATATTGTGATTATTGGAATTACTTACCACAAATCTTAAAAGAAAAAGGCGGTTTGCTTGTTGTAGATAATGTGGTTTCACATGAGTCTGAAGTGAATGATTTTTTAAATTTAGTCCGTGATAATCCAAAATTTAGTACAACAATTTTGCCTATTGGTGCGGGACTATTTTTAGTGACATATAACTAATTGATAAAAAGCATCGTTAAAGAAAAGCCATCAATTTTAGCATTGATGGCTTTTTTATTTATTGCATAGAAACACGTTTGAAGCTGAGGTCATATTCTAAATATTTATGAACAAATGATGCTTTATCATCAGATCGAACTAAATTATTGTAAATAAATTCAGGAACTGGATGGAACAAATCGGCACGTCCATTGTTGTAAAAAATTTTTAAATATCTAGATGTGGCATTGTATTTGTAAAAAGTAACAGCGATTGTTTTTTCCATAAGCAACCTCGTTATTATCATGTTTTATGTTGTGTTAAAACTTTATTGTTGTTTATAAATAAGTTTTATTTATGTATATCATAATTGTGGAATGAATCAACGTATAAATGTAAGATTTTTATTTATTTTTTGAATAATGAATGAAATGCTTAACAATAAAAAACCACGCTAAAAGCGTGGTTTTTTGAATCAGTACGATCTAATTAAAATTAGATTTTACCAACTAAGTCGATTGAAGGAGCAAGAGTTGCGTCGCCTTCTTTCCATTTAGCAGGGCATACTTCACCTGGGTGAGCATGTACGTATTGAGCTGCTTTAACTTTACGAAGAAGTTCTTGAGCGTCACGACCAATACCACCAGCGTTGATTTCAACGATTTGGATTTTACCTTCAGGATCGATAACGAAAGTACCACGGTCAGCAAGACCAGCAGATTCAATTAATACGTCGAAGTTTTTAGCAAGTGTCCAGTTAGCATCACCAACCATTACATATTCGATTTTTTTGATTTCGTCAGAAGAATCGTGCCATGCTTTATGAGTGAAGTGAGTGTCAGTAGAAACTGAGTAGATTTCAACGCCTAATTTTTTGAATTCAGCGTAGTTGTCTGCAAGGTCACCAAGTTCAGTTGGGCAAACAAAAGTAAAGTCAGCTGGGTAGAAGAATACTACAGACCATTTGCCTTTAAGATCAGCTTCAGTAACTTCAATGAATTGACCATTTTGGAATGCTGTTGTTTTGAACGGTTTAACTTCAGTATTAATTAAGCTCATCATTGTCTCCATGATTGAGGTGAGTCTTGGTTTTCCATAAGATTATAGAAATTTTGAGCCTTGCTGAAACAGTATTTTTACATAACTAAAATCGGAAAAACCGAATTGAAAGATTTTACTGTTTCTACAAGTAGATATTTCTTATCATTTAACAGAACATATATGATGCTGATATGACAAGAATCTTCATTTATGCTTGTTATTAAAGATGGAGCCGTAGCAACTAAAAATCAAGGGCAAAAATTAAAATAATTTCGTAAATTTTATAGTTCATTATTTAAGTAATAATTGATATTGCTTAATTTTTATTCCAAATGTGAGATACGTAAAACATGAAAAATAATGTATTTATAGTTGGTTTGATGGTTGCTGTAATTCAAACATCTGTAAAGGCTGAAAGCATAAATTTTGAAGATTATCCTGTTCAAAATACCCAAGATGTTTTCGCAAAGAACATTATTTTGAAAGGTAAAAATCAAAAATATAGAACCTTACTTACTGAGCTTTCAAAGCAGGAAATAAATTTTGCAGGTCATTATGTTTTAGATTCTTTTGGTTGTGGTGGCGGTTGTCAGGCGCTTGCAACATATAATGCTAAAACGGGTTATGGCTTTTTACATCCACAAAACTTTTCAGATTGTTATAGTCAAACTCATGGTTTTATAAGCAGAGATTATGAGTTCCAAAATAATAGTCGCTTGTTGGTTGTGACAGGAAGCCGAAGTTCAAAGCCTTATCAATGTGAAAAAGTCTATTATCTTGTGCATGAAAATAGCTTTAAGGAAATTGCACAGCATTGGATTTATAAAAGTAATTAATTCTCCAAATTCTCCAAAATGAAACTTTTAAAATTTATTGAACAATTATTGTGAAAACATTGTCGTGTAACAATTGGGAATCTATTTGAAAACGAGTAGAATATTCTCTTTTAGTTAAGCTGTAGGGCGTTCACTTGGTTGCGAAAGATTTAAATGTAGATAATATGGTGATGGCAAAAGATCTTCACCGTTTAAATCGATTGCGTAAAGGTAAAGACGCCAACGAAAAACAACATCAAGAATTACTAGAAAAATCAAATGCAAAAGTACGTGAACGTATTACGCGTATTCCTAATATTAAGCTCAATCGAGATTTACCTGTAACTCAATCTGCAGACAAGCTCATTGAAGCAATTCAAAAGCATCAAGTGATTATTGTGGCAGGTGAAACGGGCTCGGGTAAAACAACACAATTACCGCAAATTGCAATGCTTGCAGGTCGTGGTTTAACAGGTTTAATTGGTCATACACAGCCACGACGTTTAGCTGCACGTAGCGTATCACAACGTATTGCAGAAGAAGTGGGCGAAAAATTAGGGGAATCTATTTCCTTTAAAGTTCGTTTTAATGAGCAAGGTTCGCAGGACTCTATCGTACGTTTAATGACGGATGGTATTTTGCTTGCAGAATTATCTCATGATCGCTTTTTAACAAAGTACGACACCATTATTATTGATGAAGCGCATGAGCGTTCACTCAATATCGATTTTATTATGGGCTATTTAAAACAGCTCTTACCACGTCGTAAAGACTTAAAAGTAATCATTACTTCTGCAACTTTGGATGTAAAACGTTTTAGTAATTACTTTAATGGTGCACCAATTTTTGAAGTGGAAGGGCGCAGTTTTCCAGTAGAAGTGCGTTATCGTCCAATTTCAGAAATGAGCATTGTTGGTAGTGATGATGATGAATTTGATGATTTTGAGGAAAACTTACCTCGCGCTGTTGTTGCCGCAGTAGAAGAATGTTTTCAGGACGCGAAAGATAAAGGGCATCCTGAATATGCAGATACGCTTATTTTTGCAAGTACAGAACAAGAAATTCGTGAGCTTCAAGAAACTTTACAGAAATTTGGTCCACGACATACAGAAATTTTGCCTTTGTATGCACGTTTGGCTTTAGCAGAACAACAAAAAATCTTTAATCCAACTGGTGGTGGTCGACGTATTATTATTGCCACTAACGTTGCCGAAACTGCCTTAACTGTACCCAATATTCGTTATGTCATTGATAGCGGTTTTGCGCGTATTTCACGTTATAACTACCGTTCTCGTGTGCAACGTTTGCCAATTGAAGCTGTATCTCAAGCATCTGCAAATCAGCGTAAAGGTCGTTGCGGTCGTATTGCACCTGGTGTATGTATTCGTTTGTATTCTGAAGATGATTTTCAAGGTCGTCCTGAATTTACAGAACCAGAAATTAAACGTACGAACTTAGCCTCTGTAATTTTGCAAATGCAAAGTTTGGGTTTAGGCACATTTGATGATTTTGATTTTATTGAACCACCTGATCATCGTTTAGTGAATGATGGTCGCAAGCTTTTAATTGAGCTTGGGGCGATGGTGGAGAAGAAATCATCCAATTCGAAAGAAAATTCACCTAAAGTTGCTGATGAAAAAAAATCAGCAACTTCTTCCCCCTTTGGTAAAGGGGGGAATATTAAGGCTGGAGATTCGCTCACTAAAATTGGTCAGCAAATGGCAAAAATGCCAATTGACCCACGTCTTGCTCGAATGATTTTGGGTGGGGCACATTTTGGCGTGTTGAATGAAATTTTAATTATTGTTGCAGCATTAGCTGTGCAAGATCCTCGTGAACGTCCTGCAGATAAGCAAATGCAAGCCGATCAAAAGCATGCTTTGTTCCGTGAAGAAGATTCAGACTTTCTGTTCTACATCAAACTTTGGGAAACCTTAGTTTCAAATCGTGAAATGAGCGAAAATAAACGTCGTACATTTGCACGAAATCATTTCTTAAGTTGGTTACGTTTACGTGAATGGAAAAAAACGCATGAACAATTGGTCGATTTAGCCAAAGGTTTGAATCTTTCATTTAATGAAAAGAAAGCCAATTATGAAAATTTACATCGCGCGCTTTTAACAGGTTTGTTGTCCTTTATTGCCAATAAAACAGATGAACGAAATGTGTTTATGGCGGTGCGTCAGCAAAAGGCACGAATTTTCCCTGCATCGGCATTACATAAAACCAATACGCCTTGGGTCATGGCATTTGAGATGGTTGAAACATCTCAAGTTTATCTTCGTACGCTTGCGAAAATTGAACCTGAATGGATTTTACTGGCTGCGGGTGATTTACTGAAGCATCACTATTTCGAACCGCATTGGTCTAAAAAATCTGGCGTGGTGAATGCTTACGATCAAATTTCATTATTTGGTTTAATTATTGAGCCTAAACGCCCAATTAATTATGAAAAAGTAGATCAACCTGCTGCGCATGAAATTTTCCTACGTGATGGTTTAACCACGGGTAATTTGGGCATTACACCGCCATTTTTAAAACATAATTTACTTAAATTAGAAGAAGTAGAGCGTGTTGAAGATAAATTACGTCGTCGTGATTTAGTGGTCGATGAAGAAACGATTTATCAATTTTATGCATCTAAAGTGCCACCTGAAGTTGCAAGTCGACGAACATTTGAAGATTGGCGAGCTACGGTTGAACCGAAAAATCCACGTTACTTATTTGTGGAAGATGATGCACTTTGGTTGAACGACCGTCCGACTACGCAACAATTCCCAGATTTTTTACGTAATGGTGAATTACGTTTAGCGGCAACGTATCGTTTTGATCCAAGTCATGATCAAGATGGTGCGACGGTTAAAATTCCTGTGCAAGCGCTTCCACAAGTGGATGAGGCGATTTGGTCTTGGGGTATTCCGGGTTGGCGACAAGATTTAATTGAAGCTTTATTGAAAGCTTTACCAAAAGATAAGCGACGTAATTTAGTTCCAATTCCTGACACAGCTCGCAAGCTAATGTCGCGTGTAGATGCAATGCATCTTAATCAGCACATTTTTAATTTCTTGGCATTTCAGTTACGTGGCGATCAAATTACCGAAAAAGACTTTTCGTTCGAGCGTATAGATGAATATTTATTGCCATTTATAAAAGTGATTGATGAAAAGGGTCGTGTGATTGAACAAGGGCGTGATTTAGCAGAGTTAAAATCACGTTGTCGTACAGAAACGCATAGTCCTGTTAAGCAACTAAAAGGTGAGTTTAAAACCTTCCCAGAAAGTTTTGTGTTTGAAGCATCGCAAAAAGTTACAGGTGTGATTGTTAAGCAGTATCAAGCTTTAGTACCAAGCAAAACTTTTGCGAATTTAGAACAGAAAGATGAATCGGGCGTGGTCATTCAAACTTTTAATGATCAGTTTGAGGCAATTAAAAAACATCGTGACGGTATTGTTCATTTGATTTATATGCAATTAGGCGATTTAACACGCCAATTGAAAAAGCAAATATCTAAACCGCTTGCGTTGGCATATTCACCCTTGGGCGATAAAGCCAAACTTGAACAAATGCTTGTGTATGCAACCTTGCAAATGTCTATTCAATCTCTTCCTGTAAATGCAGAAGAATTCCAAAAACTTGTGTTAGATGTGAAGAAAAATTTCTTAACACATGGTCAAACTGCTTTAAGCATGATGAGTGATATTTATATTCAATGGCAGGATATTCGTCGAAAGCTTTTGGTTCTAGATGATTCAATTTTTGGAAAGAATATTGATGATGTTGAAGATCAACTTGATTTAATGATGTTATCTACTTTTGTATATGAAAAATCACCAGATGTATGGCAAGAGTTTCCTCGTTATTTAAAAGCATTGGTACAGCGTTTAGAGCGTTTGCCAAATAACTTAACGCGAGATAATGCCGCCATTGTAGATGTTGATCCGTGGATGGAAAAACTATTTAAATACAAAAATGATGTGCGACTTAAAGAAGTCTACTTTATGGTTGAGGAATTGAGAATTTCTTTATTTGCTCAACCAATGAAAACCAAGATGCCAATATCTCCAACGCGCATACAAAAAGTATGGGATAAGCTTGGAATCAGTTAATATATAAGTAATTTCGAATAGGAGTTTTACATGGGCATCCGCATTACAGGTACTGGCCTTTATCATCCAGAAGATATTATCACCAACCAAGAATTGGTCGATAGTTTAAATGCTTATGTGGAACGTTATAACGAAGATAATGCTGAAAAAATTGCCGCAGGTGAATTAGAAGCACTTCGTGGTTCAAGTGCTGAGTTTATCGAAAAAGCTTCAGGCGTAAAACGTCGCTATGTTTCAGAAAAAACAGGTATTTTGGATATCAATCGTTTACGTCCTAACCTACGTGAACGTTCAAATGATGAATTGTCTATTCAAGCTGAATGGGGCGTAGCAGCCGCTAAGCAAGCAATGGAAAATGCAGGCGTTACAGCAGAAGATATTGATGTTGTTATTTTATCTTGTTCTAACTTACAACGTGCATATCCTGCTGTAGCAATTGAAATTCAAACTGCACTTGGTATTCATGGCTATGCATACGACATGAATGTTGCTTGTTCTGCTGCAACATTTGGTATTAAGCAGGCTTTTGACACGATTAAAGCAGGCGCACGTAGAGTTTTACTTGTAAACGTAGAAATTACATCGGGTCATACAGATTTCCGTTCACGTGATTGCCATTTTATTTTTGGTGATGTTGCGACAGCTTCTATTATTGAAGAAACAGAAACTAAAGCTGGTTTTGAAGTATTAGATATTAATTTATTTACGCAATTTTCAAATAATATTCGTAATAATTTTGGTTTCTTAAACCCAAGTGAAACAACGAATGCAGATGACAAGCGCTTTAGCCAAGATGGTCGTAAAGTATTTAAAGAAGTTTGTCCGCTTGTTGCAAAAATGATTGCGAAGCAACTTGTTAAAAATGAAATTGAGCCAACAAATGTGAAGCGTTTTTGGTTGCACCAAGCCAATGCAAGCATGAATGAACTTGTTTTGAAATTGCTTGTAGGTAAGGAAGTCGCTGAAGCGAAGCCTGAACTTGTACCTATTATTCTTGATGAGTTTGCAAATACGTCATCTGCGGGTGTAATTATTGCTTTGCACCGTACAGCGAATGAAGTCAATGATGGTGAGTATGGTGTTCTATGTTCATTTGGTGCTGGGTATTCAGTAGGCTCTATTTTAGTGCAGAAGAAATAGTATTTGAACAAAATTGTTAATTAAATATAAAAAAGGCTGAACTATTGTTTAGCCTTTTTTATTGAAAAGTTTTGTATTTCTTGTGGGGGAGTATTGTATTTTTTATGGGTAAAATATATTGTTTTTTAATATAATGTGTACTAATGCAACATTTAGTGTGCTTTTGTATATTATTTTGTAAATAAAATTGATAATTAAAAAAACCTTAATAAACAATAATTTATATTATTATTTAGCTTAATTTAATAATGGTGATTTATAAATTATATTAAAAATCATTGACTTAAACTCAAGTGGTAATAATAGTAATTTTCATCTATTAAAACCATACAAAAAACATACGATTGTAACGTGAAAATTAATCTGATAAATAAAGTTTAGTGAATTAGTCGACTTTAATGGGGTGCTTCATGTCTTTATTTGCGATTTATGACCAAAAAACGGGTCAAGTTATTGAAAATGGTATTACTAATAATCCTGTAGTTGTTGAATTAAACGTAGAAAGAGCGAATGTAAAAAGTATCTATAAAGATGGAAATGATCTCATAGTTTCTTTGCATTCCGGCGAAGAAATCACAATTAAAGATTATTATAACGGCCAAGATTTAAATAAACTGGTGATTAAAGATTCATCAGGTGCTTACTATGAAGTGAATTTATCTCAACTCAATGAACAAGGTTTGTTTGAAGTTGTTGATTACACACCAATTGAGAGTTTTACAGATTATTTATACAAAGACACTTCAATTTTTAATAATGAATTGGTAATGGGAACTGCTGCAATTGCAAGTGCAATTGCCGTTGGTTTTGGTATCAATGAGATGAATAGTTTTGATTCTAATAAATCTAATAATGATGGAAACTCTAACGGAGATGGCTCGGGTAACGGAGATGGTTCGGGTAATGGCGATGGTTCGGGTAATGGAGATGGCTCGGGTAACGGGGATGGCTCGGGTAATGGAGATGGCTCGGGTAATGGAGATGGCTCGGGTAATGGAGATGGCTCGGGTAATGGAGATGGCTCGGGTAACGGAGATGGTTCGGGTAATGGCGATGGTTCGGGTAATGGAGATGGCTCGGGTAATGGAGATGGCTCGGGTAATGGAGATGGCTCGGGTAACGGGGATGGCTCGGGTAATACAGAACTTATTGATGCATTAAAAATATTAGAGGCCGCTATTAGCAAGGCTAAAAATGCAGTTAAAGATACTGCGGAACCAGTTTTAATCAGCAAAGAAAAAGAAAAGGTATTACAAGGTTTAATTGATGCTCAAGATGCACGGAATTTCACTGATGCAGATGATGTATTAGCGGCGGCGGATGTATTGAATAAAATTGTTGAGAATGCAATTTTCGCTACAAATAATGCTGAACTTAAGGATGCTCAGGAAGCACTTGAAGAAGCGATCAAAAATGCAGAAGAAGCATTAAAGTCAACGAATCCAGTACTTGATGGAGCGGAAAAAGAATCAGTACTTGAGGCGTTATTAGATGCAAAAGATGCCCAAACATCAGAAGATATTCCAACGCTAGAGCAAGCTGTAACTGATTTAAACAAAGCGGTTGAAGATGCGATTGCGGCGGAAAAAGCAGAAGTTGAATCGGAAGCGAATGCAGATTTAATCAAGGCACAAGACGCTTTAAAAGATGCAATTAC